>NZ_JAKRFQ010000553.1 GCF_022347985.1 Photobacterium sp. OFAV2-7 | reverse complement strand
CTTGTCTTCTTTAGTGTTTGCACAGACACCGTCTTCAATCGCTTTCTATTACAATACGATTGACTCAGTACGTGAGTTAATGAATTACGAGCGTGTTGTTGTTACGCCTGATTTAATTACCACAAAACAAATAGGGACATTAAAAAAAGCACAAACAAAAGTTTTTGCCTACCTGAGTATTGGCGAATTTGACGACCGCCACTTACCAAATAACTTACAAAATGCCTCTCCGGCAAGAAATGAAAACTGGCAAAGTTATGCCATGGATTTAACCAATCCCCAATGGCAAGGCTATTTAACCTATAAAGCAGAGTCTTATCTCGCCAAAGGCTTTGATGGCTTATTTCTTGATACTCTGGACAGCTATTACCTTTTTGCAAAAACCGACATACAACAGAAAGAGCAGCAACAGGCTCTTGTTAAGATCATTGCCGAACTTGATCTCCTATCGGGTAAACCACAACTCATTCTAAACCGTGGCTTTGAAATCATCGGGCAGCTAGAGCATCCAATCTCAGCCGTACTCGCAGAGTCTCTCTACAATAGCTATCGCCCAGTCGATAATAGCTATAAAAAGATCAAACCCTCTGATTCAGAGTGGCTTACCGGCAAACTGAATCAAGTTAAAGCTCGTGGCATCGAGGCAATTGTTATTGACTATATACCGGCGAAAGACCGTGAAGCACAGATTTCAGCCGCGAAACGCTTGCTTAATGAAGGCTATACACCGTATGTCAGTGACGGCATGCTCTATGAGTTCGGTGTAAGTACAATCGAACCAGTTGCTAAACGAATTCTCGGCTTTTACGACAGCCAGTTTACTGATTTTTCGTCATCAGAGTGCCACCGGATGATCTCGATGCCTATCGAGTACAAAGGTTACGTCCCCGAATGCAGGGATATCCGAACAACCAATATCGATAATATCGACTTAAGTCGGTACGCTGCCGTATTGCTGTGGTTGGAAGAAGGTTCTTATCAAAGCAATCCCAAACTTCAACAATGGCTTTTCCATACCATTGACGAACGCCCAGTCCTCTTTATCAAGTCACTGCCTACGAATGAAACATTACGAACCAAGCTAGGTATTACCGTAGGTGGAACTCTAAACGGTAAAGTTGCTATCAGTCACGGCAGTGACTGGCTGGCTAATCGCTACCCTCCCACTTTTAGCGAGTTTGAAGTTCATCCGCGCTGGATTGCCAGCAGTGCTAACATCGCTCCGCTAATTGAAGCAACCGATGAAAACGGTCATTCTTCAGGCCTCCTGTTCAAGGCTCCCTGGGGAGGCGCAGTTTTGGCCCCACTACCAGTGCTTAACCTGGCAAACAACACCGAAACTTGGTCAATTGATCCTTTCCGCCTAATCGACGAGACACTGGACCTTCCGGTTATTCCCGCCGCCGATGCCACGACGGAATCAGGCAGGAGGATCCTCACCAGCCATGTCGACGGTGACGGCTTCCCATCTAAAGCCTGGTTCCCGGGAAAACCCTATACCGCAGAAGTACTGCTAAAGCATGTTTTTAAAAAATACGACTTGCCACAAACTGTTTCAGTAATTGAAGGCGAGGTTGGAAAACGTGGTTTATATCCTGATGAAAGCGAAGCCATGGAAGCTGTCGCCCGTGACATATTTGCATTGCCAAATGTAGAGATCGCATCACATACCTTTAGCCATCCTTTCTTCTGGGACCAGACCAAGACATTTAAGAAAAAGCAGTATGGTGATCACCTGCCTATTCCTGGCTACACCCTGGACTATCACAATGAGATCATCGGTAGTGTTGACTACATCAACAAGAACCTCGCCCCCAAAGGCAAGAAAACAAAGCTGATACTGTGGTCAGGAAAAGCCGATCCCAAAGAAGATATTTTGACCATTGCAGAAAAGGCCAACCTGCTCAATGTTAACGGCGGCAACACCTATGTTGTAAAGGGAAATGACAACTATACCCAGGTCTCGCCCACTATTGCCTGGTATCCCTCAGCGGTCCAAGTCTATGCGCCGGTACTAAACGAAAACTTATATACCAATCTCTGGACTGAGCACCACGATGGTTACGGACGTGCAGTAGAAACATTCGAGTTACTTGGTAATCCACGCCGACTGAAAACTATCGCTATCTACTATCACATGTACTCAGGCGCTTACCCTGCCTCGTTGAAAGGTCTTCTTGACGTCTATGACTGGGCAGTGAAGCAAAAGACCACCCCCCTTTACCTGAGCGAGTATGCCAAGCGTGCTCGCACGCTGTATGAAACAGGAATTGCGAAAACCCTCGATGGTAATTGGCAAATCACCAGTTCGGGCGTTACAAGCATCCGCCTGCCGAATTCTATGGGCTTTCCGGTTATCTCAAAAAGCAATATTGCTGGATGGGAGCAAGGGCCGAATGGTAAGTTCCTGACTCTATCTGCGCCACGCAGTGTTATTGCTTTGGCTAACATTCAAAACCAAGACACCTATCTAAAAAATGCCAACGGCCAGCTTATACAATGGAAAAAAGGCGGAGCAATTACGTACTGGACAATAAAGAGTCATACCCCGCTTGAGTTTGAAATCGCCAATGGTTCAGGGTGCAAACTCATCAGTGACTCGACACTAAAAGCAACTGTCATCGCGAATCGCGGGATCAGATATCGTGCATCTAAGGCAGGTACTTTCTCTGGTTCACTACGCTGCAGTAGTCAAATTGTAACAACCAACAAGAACGACTAACGGTGAACTACGCATGGCAGTATCAATAAAACGCCCCCACTCAGGTAAAAGAAAAAAGCCGAGGATACGCCTGGTCAACAAGCGAACCTTGGCTGTTCTTACTATTACCTCATTGTGGGCGCTATGGTTGGTCTCGCCTAGCCAGAACATGCTGATCAAACTCGTTGCACGCTCTTCCTCACCCGATGTATCACTGGCCTTTTTACGTGAAATCAATAGTAGGGAACCTGACAACCGAGAAGTCATCAAACTGATGATCGAAACCTATATACAACTCGATCGCCGCAAAGAAGCGTTAGCGTTGTCAGAAACCATCCTCACCTACGACGATGCCACCAGAGACTGGGGTGCCTTTAGTGTCTACCTTCAGCTATTGCTGGATATTTTCCATCAGAATGGCGCTAATAGCGAAATAGAAAGCAGAATTAAGCGCATAATTAGTAGCACAGAATATATTCCCGAGGCAGAAATGGCGCGTCAGTTTGCCGATGCCGCCATTGAACTTTCAATGCCAGAAAAAGGTTTGGCTCTATTACTACCACATCTACAAAGCGGTGAAACCAGTCACCAGGAACTGATCACTCTCGCGCTACATAATTCAGACTATGATAACTCGCTGAAGCTTCAGTTGGATGCATTTAGGGAGTTTGAGAATATTGAACAGGCCAAGTCATTACTGGCCTTACTGCTATCTTCCAACGAGCCAGAATTAAGCAAACAGTTCATTGACAGCTATAACG
>NZ_JAKRFQ010000552.1 GCF_022347985.1 Photobacterium sp. OFAV2-7 | reverse complement strand
CGCTTGATTGTTTAGGCACTTGGCTCATGCCCTGGTTGTACAGGTGCATAGCTTCCTGGGAGGCACTTAGCTTGGACGGGGTGAAGTCCAGAGTTAGCTCATAATCAGTCAGCACACAGATGTTGGTACATGATGACATGGTGAGCTTGCCTGACAGAAAGACAGGTTTGCCCATATCCTCGACATGGAGTGTCATTGGAAACACGATGTGCTCTTTGTAACCGAGCGTTTCGACACCGAGAAACTCGTAGCGTTTTGGCATCGGCCAATGCCAGTCTACGTTTTCGAGGTTGTTGGACAGATTCCAGTCAATGCTGGGTGCCACTCCGCCTTCGCCGGGGCTCCGCCAATAGGTTTTCCAGCCGGTGTCGAGCCTGACTTCAAGCAAGGCCTCGACTGTGTTTGTCTGTGGGTCACTTTGTCCCGTTAGCATGTACCTGACTTCTACGGGCGGGTGCTGTGGGTTCGAAAGCCAGCCGGTATTATATTCGATTGCCTGTGCCGAAAGGGGCAGTAGTGATGCTATTAGCGTGGCAAGCATTGCTATAGACGCTAGTAGAGAAGAAAGCTGTTTTTTCAATGTATGTACTCCAAATAAACCTGATATCCAATTTGTAGCGATGAATGCCGACGGGAGATCAGCGTTATTCTCGGAATACACATAGGGTAAGGTGCCGTCGTTGGGAGGGCGTTATAGGCTCGGTCAGCAGCGGAACGCGAAATGGATTACCGATACACATTGTTATCAGCAGCAATAGCATTCCGATGCTGATCAGGGCATGATCCAGCGACTGCTGGTGAAGCTGGAGCAGGTGGTCGGTTAAATCACACTTCTTTTCTACGGCGTGGGAGGATGTCTCCAGATCATGGTGCGAGTCCAGGCTTGTCTGGGCATAAAGCGGACATGTGGAAATCATCCCGGTGTTTTGTCCGGAACAGACAAAGACAACCAGTAATACTAACCATAATGACCACTTAGCACTTTGGTGACGACTTACGTTGCGACCCATATAGATCCTCTACGCTGCAATGAAGCTATGACCGTACAAGTTAGCCATAGTTTCGATTCAGGCACATTTTCTTTGTTTTACTGCCTGACTGCAAGTTGGGGGCAGAAATCCATAGTGCAGTGTGTAGGGACTGAATTGATAGTTGCGGTCGCTAGGTAGGTATACGCAGCGACGATAACCAAACCGTTGCTGCGTATGAGTTTGCGGGTACTCACTTAATGCTGTTGAGCATAAAGTTGATGACTGGGTCGCTGTTACCAGCCTGTGTCAGTGCCTTGGGGAGGTAATCCGGCCTATGTAATATTTCCCGGGTGATTAGCTCGTCCAGCAGAGGCTTGAATTCAAATCCTGTTTTGCCAACAAATAATGAGGTCAAGTTTCCCTGCCGGTAATAGACCAGTGCATCTCTGAGCCCTTTCAGGTAGAGGTAATCTTTGGTAAACCCTCCTCCCCGATAGGCTCTTGCCGTGATAGTAAATGCATCATCCGGACTTAAGCCGTGCTCTGTCACCAGACTGTTGTATGTTTCATTAAAGCTCTCGCCTCGTACCATTTTATCAACGGCTATCACCCGTAATGCGAGTGTCTTGAGTCGGTGCAACGGGAAGTTGCCCGACAGGTGCTCGCACAAGATAGCCAGTCCCTCCTGCGTATGGGTATTACCCGGCAGCCCGAGTTTGAGTACCTTCAGCGGTTGCTTATCGGCATTGACGCTGGTTACCATATGTACACCGAGCTCATGGTGGATCAGTGCATTGAGATCGGTTGGTGAGAACTGGCAGCTCATGTTGACCTTGATGTTTCGCCCGCTCACCATAGCCCGTGCAATTAACTGCTTTGAACCGACAATTTTGCACGAGATTCCATACTCGTCCGCTGCTGTTTTGAACATACCAATCGCGTCAGACGCGCTGATGCTAGGAGTCTCTTGCGCCTGATACTCCCTGGCATGGAGAATAAAGTTCGCATTGGCAATATCCTGCTGATCTGGCTGGCCGTAATATTTCAGTGAGTTATACAAGAACTCCTCGTGGCCGATGCTGGTCAGCAGATCTATCCTGACCGCCAGCTGGTCAATAACCCGGCGATACATCTTTTGGATATCGGCATCGCGGATCTCATCAACCGGTAGCCGATATAATTGCTCCCTGAACTTATAGGGATCAATATCAAGTTGCCGATAGGTAAACCCTGGCAGGTAGTCATGCGGCCGATGAAGAAACCGTCGCTTTTCCTGTTTAAGGTTAGTCGGGTTGATATAGCTCAGCGTATTGATGCCCCGGGCCAATGAAAACAGTTGCCTGTCAAGTTTGATCACCTCGCGTGGCAGCCGCGATGATAATATATGGCTGCCTGTCAGGCGCTTCACTTTGGTACGACGCTGTATGGTTGCAGCCGCATGCTCGGTGATCACCGTCTTCATGGCTTCTTTGAGCTTCTCAATAACCAGCGGGAAAGCGTCGCCGCTCATTTCATTCATGAATACTTTCTTGACCTCGATGGGCAAGATCAGTGTGTTGGCAAAATTCTCCTTGATAAAAGCTGCCTGGTAGCCTTGGCCTTTGAATACTGAATTCACTTCGGCATTCACTTCAAGGTTTGGTAGCTCGACATCATTAAGAAGCCTAAGTAGGCGGTTGATCTCCTTATGCCACTTACGCTTGTTAAGCTGGCTGGTGCCAAGGTTAAACACCGGTGTCGCTTGTTCGATACGCTGATAATTGTATGAATGAATGTCATACAACAGGCACAGGTCAAACTGGCTTTCAAGCGTATCTACCAAGCATCCCAATATGCGGTAATAGCACTGGTGCTTGCTGATAGACAAGGCACGCTCATCTTCACTTATACCTTCAGACCAGACTGATTTTCCCCAGGCCGTTTTATAGATGCAGCTCTCTATCGGGCGATTTAGATCATACTCGTAGCGGGAATCTTCCCCCTGCAGGACAATCGGCAAAGAGGTGATAAAGTCGCCGGTATACGGGTCTTCTTCATAGTACCGCTCAGTCTCGCTTAGGTTACACTTACCGGCAAGGTCACCGCGAAGGCGGTGACCGTGATGAATAGCTGTCGCAATATAAGGCTGATACTCACTGATCCTGATGATCAGGCTACCGTCGCTAAGCCTTGCTTCGAACGGAATACGCTGCCGGATCTTTTCCAGCACTTCAGCTTCAGTAAGTTGCAGCATCAGCAATCACCTGGCGGTATTCATTTTTTCTGGCAATGCTGACTTCTTTGGCGGCGACCACGCTTTCGACAAAGTCGATGATCTCGCGCTGAAGCTTGGTCCGGTTAAGTCGGTTGATACGGGTGATCCCGCCCGGGCTGAGTACATTCACCTCGACCAACTTGCCCTTGATGACATCAAGACCGACAAAATACAGTCCGTCACGCACCAGTTTGGGGCCGATATGCTTACAAAGCCTTAGTTCCTGTTTAGTCAGTGTGTGCTTGACCTCTTTGCCACCAGCAT
>NZ_JAKRFQ010000551.1 GCF_022347985.1 Photobacterium sp. OFAV2-7 | reverse complement strand
CATGTACTGGTAAGAACCTTCGTATACCATCTCGAAGTTTTTGGTTAGCTCTTGAGCCAGACGAACGTTCGCTGTCGCCCATAGGAACTCGTCACCGTCTTTGACACGGTCTTTGCTGAATTCACCCAAGAAGGCAGGCGCAATACGCCAGTTATCTGCAAAACGGGTTACACCGTAGCTAAACAAACGTACAGCCTGAGCATCTTCGTTCAGGTCGCCTTTTGAACCAATACCCTTCAGCTCAGCACCCAGGCCCTGACCAACAAGAATACCTGTCTTGGAGAAACCTTCACCACCGCCGTAGAAGTTGTTGCCATGATAGGCGAGTAAAGCGTGGAAACCGTTTTCGGCACGTTTGGTCGGTGATGATGCAGTCTGATCTCTGTCTTCATTATCAGCCGCTGTCATTGCGTTAAGCATTAACTGCCACTGGCCGATGTAGTTGTTCATCGTAACAATGTAGTTTTCAACTTCCAGGCTCGAGCTATCAATAGTGCCGAAGTCACGGCCATAGATAGAGAAGTTGGTTTGCCAGTCTTCGCTAAACTGAACATCATAAATACCCGCACCGGTACCAGACAGGAAGACAATGTCTGTATCCATGAAGTGAATATCGAAGTTATCGCGGTCAAAACGTTTACCAGCCCAAATGGATGCATAAGCCAGCGCGCCATCAAACGAATCCAGGCCTCCTAGCTCGGCAAAAATCTGGCGAACGTTCAGCTTAGAGTCATCAGCTGTCCACTCGTTGTTGGTTTCGGTGCTGTCCGCTATCATCACGCGGTACTTTGACCATGAACCATCATCCTGACTGATATTATGATCAAGGATGACTTCTACATAATTGTCATCTTCAATACCCAGACGACCAACCGCTCCGCCCAATGCACCTGCCGCCGTCATATACGGGCCAGTTCCCGATGCGCCGTTCAGGTCGTCATTAATTAGCAAGCCTGAACGAGCATAACCGTGAAATTCAAACGCAGACGCCTGCTTCTCAGCATCAACTGCCACCTGCTCTGTTTTTTCCAGACGCTTCTCTAAATCAGCAATCCTTTGCTCTAAGCTCGCGGTATCGCCTTGTGCCAGGGCGGCACCAGAGCAAGTTACGGCAAAAGACACTGCAAGTGATAAGAGGCTTTTTTTCATCATTCTAATTCCATCTATCCATTAATTTGTAAACCACTAAACAACGGAGCTGATTATTGCTAAACCGGTTTAGTTGATCGAGCAAAACCTGCTAAAACCGTTTAGCTTTGTGATCGTAGTGTCAAAATTGCGCGTTATGTGATCTACGCATATGCGGGAGAGGAATATGATTCAGCACGCGAATTACACACTAATCACGCATAAACTCCGGTTATGCTGAAAATTTGTTTAAACAGCTATTAGAAGCGTTGAGTTGGATTTTTTTGGACTGAGAGTTGAGGAGAAAAAGCCACAAAACAGTGCAACAGATAGTGCACCCGCTCTCAAATGGTGCAACCACATAGTGCGCTGTGCGTTTGCCTAGAGGAGACTCCGAAATATCAACACAAAAACTGGCACTTTATTGCACCAATTATCCTTCTAACACTGCATTGCCAGCGCAATTCTCTGCGCTATGTTCGTTTTCCTACAATGGCACCAAGATTGCTTTAAAGGTATCAATATCATTGAGTTAGGGAAGACATAAGATGAACTTGTCGGAAAAAGAAAAGCGCTGGTTGCCGTTCTGGGGCTCGACGGGAAAACTAGCCATGCGAAAGGCCTGCTGGCTTAACCGTTCCCGTCGTTCGACACTTGAGCAAACATTTGAAAGTATTGCGAACAACCGCGTTCACATACTCCAGTCATGGGTAAATAGCCAATGGGACTTCCTGCAAAATGCCGCCCTGTATGTCGCTACCAAACCTGACGACGAGAAAAACAGCGTACTAAAGCACTTACTGGAACGTAACGGTGATTTCTCGGAGCTTTTCATTGTTCAGACAGCCGGTAGCGTGAGTTTCTCAAGCTATGAAAGACATATCGGTACCCGGCACGAAAATAAAACGATACTCGAACAGGGACTGAAAGCGCCGTTCCTTCACGGGCCCTATGTCGACAAAGCAACCTTGCAAATCGGCCCCTCGAGCTCAGCATTTCATGATGAAGTCACGCTGATGTTCTACCAGCCCCTCAGTGTCGACAACCAGATTATCGGTTGCCTCTGCGGCCGCGTACCCAACGATGTCATGGGGGATTTGATCCAGCGTGAAGCCGGCCATATTTATAATGAGTCCGGCGACAACTACATTTTTATGGTCGAATCTCGCCTCGATCCCACGATCCTTCCTGGTACCGCCCTCTCCCGATCCCGTTTCGAAGACAATACTTTTTCCCATGGCGAGAACCTAAAGTCCGGCGTGAACACCAACTGGGGGATGGTCAAGATACGCCAGCATACCGAGTTTGAGATCCGGTTTACCGATCCGGCGACCAACGAACTGCATCCCGGCGTACGAGAAACCATTGCCAACGGATCCAACCTCTATATCGATTATCCGGGCTACTCCGACTATCGGCACATTCCGGTGATCGGAAAGGGTGTGACCTTTCAGCTCAAAGGATCGCCTGATCGTTGGGGAATGATGTGCGAAGCCGATCTGGAAGAAGTCTACCGTCACCGCTCGCTGGGCTTCACCCTGAGCAAACAATACACCCTGGCACTGATATTCTCTCTCCTCACACCATTACTACTAACCCATTGGCTATCGCTGCAGGTCTATCAACAGGGACTGGTCACCCTGCTTACGATCGTCCTCAGTACACTGAGTTTTACCTACCTGGCAGCGAAACCCATCGCCCGGCAGCTGCAGCAAATGTCGGATGTTATCCAGACCATCGCCGAGGGAGATGGCAACCTCAAGCAACGTTTGGATACCGGCCGGTTCAAACCGGATGAATCAGGAGATATGGGGCGTTGGATCAACAGTTTCATCGACAATCTCGACGGCATTATGAGAGAGATGATCCATGCCTCCAGCGAAGTAAAACAAGTCAGCGAATCCATGCTAAGACGCTGTGATCTCGTCGATCAATCCACCATTGAGACAGCCAACTCTATCGATGCGATGCTGTCGCTTGCCGACAGCCAGCAGCAGGAGATCTCCAATGCAACCGTAGCAGCCAATACCATGCAGCACGAGATGCACAATACGGTTGATAACGCCCAGAAGGAATACCAGCAAGCTGTCAGCAATACCAATAAAATCAAAGAGATTGTCGAAGCCTCGGCACGCAGCGTCAATGATGTAAACAACCAGATGCAAGAGATTGACGACATCGTCAAACTGATTTCGGAAATCACCGATCAGACCAACTTGCTGGCCCTTAACGCGGCTATCGAAGCGGCCCGCGCCGGCGAGCATGGCAGAGGTTTTTCAGTGGTGGCTGATGAGGTACGCAACCTGGCGACCAAGACATCACAGGCAGCTAATCACATCGGTAGCATTATGAACAAGTTACGGCAGGAAGA
>NZ_JAKRFQ010000056.1 GCF_022347985.1 Photobacterium sp. OFAV2-7 | reverse complement strand
AAGGTTTGTCTACGTCAGGTTTGCCAGAGGTCGATCTGTTGATCCGTACGAGCGGTGAATGTCGCATCAGTAATTTTATGTTATGGCAGATGGCGTATGCTGAGCTGTACTTTACTGAGCAGCATTGGCCGGATTTTGATGAGCAAAGCCTGGCAGATGCCGTTGCGTGGTATGTGAACCGTGAGCGCCGTTTTGGATGTACCGGCGAGCAGGTGCAGGCTTTATTACAAAAATAGTAGCAATAGACAGACAGCAGCACAGAAATGCTGAGTCGTTACTAACATATAATGAATAACGAGAGGACGCAGCTTGCTTAAGCAACGTATCATTACCGCACTTATCCTCGCGCCGTTAGTAATAGCAGGGATTTTTCTTTTACCTTTCCCTGCTTTTGTTTTCGCTATAGCCGCGATTACCATGGTCGGTTTTTGGGAATGGACACAATTTGTTGATGCAAAATCGCGCTGGGGCGCGATGTTAGTACCCGCTATTGCCTTAGGCGCATCAATCTTCTTTATGCCGACGGATGTAGAAAGCCTGTCTGTCCTGGCTCTATCGCATCAGTCTATGCTGTTGCTCGGTGGTGTTTGGTGGCTGGGTGCTTCCATGTTAACCATCACTTACCCTTCTAGTTCTTCGCTCTGGTCTAAAGCTACCTCTTTGAAGTACCTTTTTGGCTTGCTGACCCTGCTCCCTTTCTTCTGGAGTATCTTGATGCTCCGTGCCGTAAACTACGCCGAGTCGCCTTACCACGGTGCCAAGCTGGTGATGTTGGTGTGCTTCCTGGTTTGGGCGGCGGATACCGGGGCTTACTTCTCGGGCAAACGCTTCGGCAAACGCAAGATGGCGCCTGCCGTGAGCCCTAACAAGACAATTGAGGGGCTGGTTGGCGGTGCCGTACTGGCAGTGCTAGTGACTTGGGGAGGCGCAGCCTTGATGGATATTCCTTTTGTCAGCCTGGGCAGCCTGCTGGTGATTGCGGTGCTGACTGTGATTGCTTCTGTATTGGGCGATCTGGTCGAGAGCATGTTCAAGCGTGCCTCGGGCATCAAAGACAGCGGCAGTATCCTTCCCGGCCACGGTGGCGTGCTTGACCGAATTGATAGTCTGACAGCAGCCCTTCCTATTTTTGCTTTGCTTTACCTCTGGCTAGTATGATGTAGCTGGTTGTTGCTGTGTGGCGTCAGCCATAATGAAAGAGTGCTTACTAACCTGTGAGCCGCGGAGTGTGGCTAACCGCACAGCAGACTTGTCCAGCAGGGCAAACACAAGCTTAGCTGCCCCCTGTTTTACTGAGCAGCCTTTTATGGGCTGCTTTTCACGGCTAAATAAAGTGATTTTATGCGTAAGTTAACGATTCTTGGTGCGACTGGTTCTATCGGAAGTAGTACGTTGGCGGTAGCGGCACAAAACCCGCATTTGTTTGAGGTAGTTGCACTGGCCGCTGGGTCTAATAGCCAAAAAATGTTTGAGCTATGCCAGAGGTGGAAGCCGAAGTATGCCGCAATGGCTTCGGAATCAGCGGCATCTGAACTCGCCGTGTTACTGAAACAGCATAATATTCCAACCGCAGTACTCGCCGGTGTTGAGGGAATGTGTCAGGTGGCCGCCCTTGATGAAGTTGATACGGTAATGGCGGCGATTGTCGGTGCGGCCGGACTGCTGCCGACGATGGCCGGTGTAAAGGCAGGCAAGCGTATTTTGCTGGCCAACAAGGAAGCCCTGGTCATGTCCGGGCAGATGTTTATCGATGCCTGCCAGCAATACGGCGCAGAACTGTTGCCGGTCGATAGCGAGCATAATGCCATTTTTCAGAGCCTGCCTGCCGAGATTCAGCGTGCGATGGGGCATTGCGATTTGGCCAAACATGGTGTCAGCAAAATTTTGTTGACCGGCTCCGGCGGCCCTTTCCGCTATACTGATGTCTCGAAACTCGAGGCGGTAACTCCTGCCATGGCGATTGCCCACCCTAACTGGTCGATGGGCCCTAAAATCTCCGTTGACTCGGCTACCATGATGAACAAAGGGCTGGAGTACATCGAGGCGCGCTGGTTATTCAACGCCTCCCGTGAGCAGATGGACGTGATCATCCACCCGCAGTCTGTTATTCACTCTATGGTTCAGTACCAGGACGGGTCTGTGCTGGCGCAAATGGGGCTGCCTGATATGAGAACGCCTATTGCCTGTGCAATGTCCTATCCTGAAAGAGTAGAGGCAGGTGTAGCGCCGCTGGACTTTAGCAAAGTTGGCGAATTTACCTTCCTGCAACCTGATTTTAAGCGATATCCGTGCCTGAAGCTGGCGATGGATGCGTGTTATGCCGGACAGGCAGCCACAACCGCGCTCAATGCCGCCAATGAAGAGGCTGTCGCGGCGTTTTTGAATAATCAGCTAAGGTTTACCGATATTGCCAGTGTGAATAGCCAGGTTCTCGATCTGGCGCAAATGCGCGAGCCAACTGACTTGGAAAGCGTTATTGAGCTGGATAGAATGGCCCGGACATTAGCACACGAAGTGATTGGTAAGGTATCTGTATGATGGGTATTTTGTGGAACCTGGGTGCCTTTTTGCTGGCGCTGGGGATATTAATTGCGGTCCATGAGTTTGGTCACTTCTGGGTCGCTCGTCGCTGTGGCGTGTTTGTCGAGCGGTTTTCGATTGGCTTTGGTAAGTCCCTATGGCGTAAGGTCGGCAAGGACGGCACCGAGTATACACTGGCGATGATCCCGCTGGGTGGTTACGTCAAAATGCTGGACGGGCGTGTTGATGATGTGCCCGAAGAGAGAAAACACCTGGCTTTTAACAACAAGGCGCTATGGCAGCGCAGTGCGATAGTTGCGGCCGGTCCGTTGGCGAACTTTCTTTTTGCTATCTTTGCCTACTGGATTGTCTACCTCATCGGTGTACCGGCAGTACGCCCGGTAATTGGTGAAGTGGCTCCGCAATCTATTGCTGCCGAAGCAGGAATTAGTAATGGAATGGAACTAAAATCCATTTCAGGAATCAAAACCGCTGATTGGGAATCCGTTAACATGGCGATGATTTCCCATATCGGTGACAAAGAAATGGTTATTTCTGTCGTCGAGCCCGGTACTGAGTATGAAGTGCAGCGTACCCTTGATCTGACTAACTGGTCGTTTGATCCAGAACAGGAGCGGGTACTGACTTCCTTAGGGATTGTCCCTTACTCGCCAGCGATTACACTTGTTATTTCGCAACTTGTCGATGATGGCGCAGCAATTACCGCTGGATTAAAGTTAAATGACGAAATTGTCGCTATCAATGCTAAGCCGATAACGGAGTGGCAGCAGGTTGTTGATGCGATACGTTCACATCCGTCACAGGCGCTTGATATCGAAGTGTTGCGAGAAGGAAAGCCAGTCAAGTTAACGCTAACACCGAATGCCAAAGAACAGCGTGATGGTGAAGTGATAGGTTATGCAGGCTTTGCTCCCAAGGTTGAACCTTGGCCGGAGTCGTATCGGATTAATTTACAGTTCGGTCCTGTCGAAGCAGCCGGCAAGGCTGCAGAAAAAACCTGGCAACTGGTTACGCTAACCTTTGATATGGTAACCAAGTTGGTAACAGGTGATGTTGCGATAAAAAACCTGAGTGGCCCGATTTCGATTGCCAAGGGGGCCGGGATGACTGCCGATTACGGTGTAGTCTATTTCCTGGGGTTCCTGGCGTTGATCAGTGTGAACTTGGGGATTGTTAATTTGTTGCCGCTGCCAGTATTAGATGGTGGACACTTGATGTTCTTCGCCATTGAAGCGGTAACTCGTCGTCCTGTTTCTGAACGTGTTCAGGATATAGGCTACAGAGTGGGATCAGCCATTTTGGTTGCGTTAATGGCCGTAGCGCTATTCAATGATTTTACCCGCCTTTAATAAGTGCGTTTTTAGCAAGGAATAATCAGAACACTAATGGCGATGAAAAAACTGTTGGTCGCATCACTTTTACTCGGTAGTAGTGTTGCGCAGAGCGCGGAACAATTTGTAGTTGAAGATATTCGTTTCGAAGGCTTGCAGCGCGTGACGCTGGGTGCGGCATTGTTGACTATGCCGGTCCGAGTGGGTGACGATGTTGATGAGCGTGATGTCTCGGAAATGATTCAGGCGCTTTTTGCTTCTGGCAATTTTGAAGATATTAAAGTCTACCGTGATGGCAATGCACTGTTAGTTAAAGTCCTCGAGCGCCCGACGATTGCCAATATTACCTTCTCTGGCAATAAAGCTATCAAAGAAGAGCAGCTTAAAGAAAACCTTGATGCCTCGCGCATTATGGTGGGCGAAGCGCTGGACAGAACGACCCTGAGCAAGATTGAAAAAGGGTTGGAAGATTTTTACTACAGTGTCGGAAAGTACAATGCAACGGTAAAGGCGGTTGTTACCCCGTTGCCGCGTAACCGTGCTGACCTGAAGTTTGTCTTTACCGAAGGTGTGTCGGCGAAAATTCAGCAAATCAACTTTATTGGTAATGATGTTTTTACTGATGAGGAGCTGCAGGATAAGTTTAACCTCCAGGCCGAAGTTCCATGGTGGAACTTCCTGGCTGATGAGAAATACCAGAAGCAGGTACTGGCCGGCGATTTGGAAACATTGCGCTCGCAATACCTGAACAGTGGTTACCTCAAGTACAAGCTTGATGCGACTCAGGTTGCAATCTCTCCGGACAAGAAAGGTGTGTATATCACGCTGAAAATTGACGAAGGCAAGCAGTACAGTGTGAAGGACGTGAAGTTCCGTGGTGATCTGGCCGGCAAAGTCGGTGATCTTGACAGCCTGGTGACTATCAGTGCCGGGGAAGTTTACAACGGTGCCAAAGTGACGGCGTTGGAAGAAGCGGTCAAGCGTAAGCTGGGCGAGCTGGGCTATGCCTACCCGCAAGTGACGACTATTCCGGACTTTGACGACTTAAACCAGCAGGTTGTACTGACGATCAATGTCGATCCGGGCAAGCGTATCTACGTCCGCAATATTACGTTCTCGGGTAACACATCGACCAAGGACGAGGTGCTTCGCCGTGAGATGCGCCAAATGGAAGGCAGCTGGTTGAACTCGAAGTCTGTTGAGCGCGGTAAAGAGCGTCTAAGCCGTACCGGCTTCTTTGAAAACGTTGATGTTCAGACGGTACGCGTTCCGGGTACCGATGATCAGGTCGATATCAAGTACAACGTCAAAGAGGCCAACGCCGGTAATATTAACTTCGGTGTGGGTTACGGTACCGAATCGGGCATCAGCTTCCAGGCGGGGATCCAGCAGGATAACTTCCTGGGTACCGGTAACCGTTTCGGTATCAATGCGATGATGAACGATTACCAGAAGAACATCAGCCTGGAATACCGCGATCCGTACTTTACCCTCGACGGTATCAGCCTCGGCGGTAAGATCTACTACAACGAGTTCGAGGCGTCGGATGCCAACATCTCTGACTATACCAACCAGAGCTATGGTACCAGCCTGACATGGGGCTTCCCGTTCGATGAACTGAACTTCTTCGAATTTGGCCTGGGTTACGATCATAACAAGATCTCCAATACTCAGGAATATGCCCAAATCGAGAAGTTCAAGGCTATCCACGGTTTTGACCGTGGCGACAATGTGATTGAACTGGACGACTTTGACTGGTCGGTGTCCTGGACCCGAAATAACCTTAACCGTGGTTATTTCCCGACGGCAGGTAACCATCAGCGTGCCTCGTTCCGGATGACAATTCCGGGCTCCGATGCCCAGTATTTCAAGGCACAATATGACGTTCGCCAGTATTTCCCGCTGAACGAAGGTCATGACTTCAGCTTATTGCTACGCGGTAAGCTGGGATATGGTAATGGTTACGGTACGACCGATAACGGTAGTGATCAGCTATTGCCATTCTATGAAAACTTCTATGCCGGTGGTTTCTCTACCCTGCGTGGCTTCCGTTCCAATACTGTTGGTCCGAAAGCCGTTTATGTTGGTGGTTGTGAAGCTGGCGGGATCAGCGGCGGTGGTAACAACAACTGTGCCACGGGCACAGATGATGCCGCTGGTGGTAACGCAACAGCCTTGGCCAGTGCCGAGCTGATTGTTCCGACGCCGTTTGCGTCGGAGGAAGTCCGTAACCAGATCCGAACCAGTATCTTTGTCGATGCCGGTACCGTTTGGGATACGGAATATGATGTAGCTAGCGGTGACGGCCGATATCTGGATGACTATTCCGATCCGTCATTGATCCGTGCTTCATACGGTGCCGCCCTGCAGTGGATGTCACCGATGGGACCGCTCGTATTCTCGATTGCTCGTCCGATCAAGAAATACGATGGTGATGATGAAGAGTTCTTTACCTTCACTATTGGACGAACATTCTAAAATTTGAGGAGATACTTTTGAAACAGTGGATTAAAGCGGCAGGGCTTAGCCTGGTAATTCTGTCTTCATCGATGTACGCACAGGCAGCTGAAGCGGCACAAAAAGTAGGCTATGTCGCAACTGGTCAGGCTATGGCTCAGTTGGCAAAACGTTATAATGTGGCGGAAAAGCTGCGCGGTGAATTTAAAGATCGTATTGACGAGCTGCGCGGTATTGAAAGTCGCATGAAAACCAAAGTAGACAAGATGAAGCGTGACGGCGAGCTGATGAGTGCTAGCGATCGCACTAAGCTACAGCGTGAAATGGCTTCACTTGAGTCTAACTATAAACTGAAAGCCAAGGCGTTGCAGGAAGACCAGCGTCGCCGTAGTGCAGAAGAAGAGCAGAAACTGGTTCAGAAAATCCGTAAGGCCATCCAGGATGTTGCCAAGCGTGAAGGTTATGACATAGTTATCGATGCCAATGCAGTTCTTCATGCGAGCCCGAAAGATGACTTGTCTTCTAAAGTGATCTCTGCAGTTAAATAAACGGTAATTATTCAGCCCTGCTGATATCTGCCTGAGCCGAAAGTGCACGATTGAATTGTTGTGATCTGCACTTTCGTCTTGTTTTATATGATGGGTATTTGGTGCTGAACAACTACAAAGAAATAAGGTAAATAATGGCTGGAATTACTCTTGCTGAAATAGCAGCGAAACTGGGTGCAGAGCTACGTGGCGATGGCACCGTAGTGATTGAATCTATCGCAGGTATGGATCAGGCCGGAGAAGGGCAGATTACGTTCTTGTCTAGCAGTAAATACCGCAAGCACCTAGCGCAGTGCAAGGCTTCGGCGGTGATGCTGAAAGAAGGAGATCTTTCTTTCTTTGAAGGCAATGCCTTGGTAATGAAAGACCCGTATCTGGGCTATGCCTTGATCGCTCAGCTATTAGATACCACCCCTGTAGCCGCTACTGATATTGCATCATCAGCATTTGTTGCCGATGATGCCGTTATCGGCGAGGGCGTAGCTATCGGCCACAATGCGGTGATTGAATCCGGTGCTCAGCTGGGCGATAACGTACAAATTGGCCCAGGCTGTTTTATCGGTAAAAATGCCGTGATCGGTGCCGGTACCAAACTGTGGGCCAACGTGACTATTTATCACAATGTCGTGCTGGGTGAACAGTGCCTAGTTCAGTCTAGTACTGTGATTGGTGCAGACGGGTTCGGCTACGCGAATGACAAGGGCGAGTGGGTGAAGATCCCGCAGCTTGGTTCGGTCCGAATTGGTAACCGTGTCGAAATCGGTGCCTGTACTACCATTGATCGAGGTGCGCTGGATGACACTATTATTGAAGATAATGTGATCATCGATAACCAGATGCAGATCGCCCATAATGTGCAGATCGGATATGGTACCGCAATGGCGGGTGGTACTATTGTCGCAGGCAGTACCAAAATTGGTAAATACTGTATTATAGGCGGTG
The DNA here is from genome assembly GCF_022347985.1 of Photobacterium sp. OFAV2-7. Lineage (GTDB taxonomy): Bacteria > Pseudomonadota > Gammaproteobacteria > Enterobacterales > Vibrionaceae > Photobacterium. Next base: position 4,942 of record NZ_JAKRFQ010000056.1, on the reverse strand, counting down.
CGTCTGTACTCAATGGCCACATTGAAATTGCAGACGGCGTGACGATTACCGGTATGGGAATGGTGATGCGTAGTATCGAGGAGAAAGGTATGTTCTCGTCAGGTATCCCATTGCAGCCAAACCGCGAGTGGCGTAAAACAGCGGCTCGGGTAATGAAAATAGACGAGATGAACAAGCGTCTTAAAACCGTTGAAAAGAAATTGGAAGAAAACAGCTAATTGCTGCCGATTTCATTGCTGAAACAGGCCTGCACTCCGTGTAGGCCGTTTTGCGTTAAAGTTATACAGTATTTTAAACTTACTTAGACAGGAATTCAGTTTTGACTAGCGAGAACAAAACGCTAAATATCACAGAGATTCAAGAGCTTCTTCCACACCGTTACCCGTTTCTTATGATTGATCGCGTAACCCATTACGAAGAAGGCAAAACGCTGACCGGTATCAAAAATGTATCTGTCAACGAACCTCAGTTCACGGGTCACTTTCCTAAGATGCCGGTATTCCCTGGCGTGATGATCCTTGAAGCAATGGCTCAGGCAACCGGCCTGCTGGCGTTCAAGACCTTTGGTGCACCGGCTGAAAACGAGCTGTACTACTTTGCCAGCATCGACAATGCAAAATTCCGCAAACCGGTAGGCCCGGGTGATCAGCTGGTGATTGAGGTTGAATTCCTGAAAGAGCGCCGCGGTATTGCTATGTTCAATGGTGTAGCAAAAGTTGACGGCGGTGTGGTGTGCTCTGCTGAGCTAAAATGCGCGAGACGAGAGTTCTAATGATTCACGAAACGGCACAAATTCACCCTTCGGCGATTATCGAAGAAGGCGTTAAGATTGGCGCCAATGTTAAAGTTGGTCCATTCAGTTATATCGGTGCGGACGTCGAAATCGGCGAGGGCACTGAAGTCATGTCTCACGTCGTGATCAAAGGCCCGACGACAATTGGCCGCGAAAACCGAATTTTTCAGTTCGCGTCCATTGGCGAAGAGTGTCAGGATCTGAAATACGCTGGTGAGCCGACCCGCCTGGAAATTGGTGATCGCAATACTATCCGCGAGAGCGTGCAGATGCACCGTGGTACCATTCAGGATAACGGCATCACCAAGGTGGGTAACGACAACCTGTTCATGGTTAATGTGCATGTTGCCCATGACTGTGTGATTGGTGATCGCTGTATTTTTGCCAACAACGCGACGCTGGCAGGCCATGTGACCATCGGCGATCACGCGATTATTGGCGGTATTACGGCAATCCACCAGTTCTGTACGATTGGTGCTCACTGTATGCTGGGCGGCGGTTCGATTGTGGTTCAGGATGTCCCTCCATACGTGATGGCGCAGGGTAACCACTGTGCACCGTTCGGCATTAATGTCGAAGGTCTGAAGCGCCGCGGTTTCGAGAAAGCCGAAATCCGTGCTATCCGCGCTGTGTACAAAGAGCTGTACCGCTCGGGCAAAACATTGGCTGAAGTGAAGCCGGTTATTGAAGAGATGGCCAAAGAGCATCAGGCTGTCGAACTGTTTACCGAGTTCTTCGAAAATTCAACACGCGGTATTATTCGCTAATTATGACGAAGCCACTTCGAATAGGAATTGTCGCCGGGGAAATCTCCGGCGATATTTTAGGTGCCGGTTTTATTAAAGCTGTCAGAGAGCAATACCCGGATGCCGAGTTTGTCGGCATTGCTGGTCCGCGTATGCAGGCCGCAGGGTGTGAAACGTTGTTTGACATGGAAGAGCTGGCGGTCATGGGGATTGTTGAGGTCTTGGGCCGTCTGCCGCGCCTGTTTAACGTGAAGGCGGAGCTGGTGAAGTACTTTACCGACAACCCACCGGACGTGTTTGTCGGCATCGATGCCCCGGATTTTAATTTGCGCCTTGAGCTGGATCTCAAGCAGCGCGGGATCAAGACGGTTCACTATGTCAGTCCGTCAGTATGGGCCTGGCGCCAGAAACGGATTTTCAAAATCGAAGCGGCAACCAACCTGGTGTTGGCCTTCCTGCCGTTTGAGAAGGCCTTTTATGACAAGTTCAATGTCCCTTGCGAGTTTGTTGGTCACACGATGGCTGATGCCATTCCGTTGCAGACGGATCAGCAGGCAGCCAGGGAGCTGCTCAACCTCGATAGCAACAAACGCTGGCTGGCGGTATTGCCGGGTAGCCGCGGCAGCGAAATGGGGATGCTGGCGGCACCGTTTATCGAAACCTGCCGTTTGCTCAAGCAGAAGCACCCGGACTTGGGCTTTGTCGTTGCGCTGGTGAACCAGAAGCGCCGTGAGCAGTTCGAGCAGGCATGGCAGGAGACTGCACCGGAGCTGGATTTTGTGCTGGTTGATGATACGGCGCGAAATGTGATGACGGCTTCTGATGCAGTATTACTGGCGTCGGGCACTGTGGCGCTCGAGTGCATGCTGGTCAAGCGCCCGATGGTCGTCGGTTACAAGGTTAAACCGCTGACAGCCTGGCTGGCAAAGCGGATGCTGAAAACCAAGTATGTCTCGCTGGCCAATATTCTGGCTGATCGCGAGCTGGTGCCGGAGCTGCTGCAGGATGACTGTACACCCGACAAGCTCTGTGCTGAAGTCGATCGCTTCCTTGGCTCGAATAACAGCGAGCTGATGAATGAATTTACCCGTCTGCATCAACTTATCAAGTGTGATGCGGATAAGCAGGCAGCCACTGCTGTCCTGAAACTGATAGATAGATAAATGGCAACCATTCTAGAACCCTTTGAGTACCCGCAGGCCAACCTAATTGCCGGCGTTGATGAAGTTGGTCGAGGTCCGCTGGTCGGCGCCGTGGTAACAGCCGCAGTGATCCTGGATCCGAACAACCCGATTGAAGGGCTGACGGATTCCAAAAAGCTGAGCGAAAAGAAGCGCAACCTTCTGTTCGATGAAATTAAAGAAAAGGCGCTGGCATGGTCGCTGGGTCGCTGCGAGCCTGAGGAAATTGACCAGCTGAACATTTTGCAGGCCACTATGGTAGCGATGCAGCGTGCGGTCGCTGGCCTGACGACACAGCCTGATTACGTGCTGGTTGATGGCAACAAAGTGCCGGAATTGCCGATGGCGGCGCAGCCGGTTGTGAAAGGCGATTTGCGGGTTGCTGAAATCAGTGCGGCTTCAATTCTGGCCAAGGTCACCCGGGATAGGGAAATGGAAGCGCTGGATGCCCAGTATCCGGACTATGGGTTTGCCAAGCATAAGGGCTACCCGACCAAAGCGCACTTTGAAGCACTGGAGAAGCTGGGCGCAATCGAGCAACACCGTAAGAGCTTCAAGCCGGTAAAACGGATCCTGGGTATCGATTGATTTTATCCCCGGGCAGCTTCACGTTGTTGGCCTAATGAGTATCGCCTCAATCATTAGGCCACATTCGGTGATGATTCTGGCCCTTTGAGCTATAATCCTCGCTTAATTATCAAGAACACATCAAATCTGGTTAGTCATGGCTGAACCTCGCTTTATTCATCTACGTGTCCACAGTGATTTCTCAATGGTGGACGGTCTGTCCAAGGTCCCACCGCTGGTTAAAAAAGTCGCGGCAATGGGGATGCCGGCAATGGCGTTGACCGACTTTACCAACCTGTGTGGTTTGGTGAAATTCTACTTTGCAGCCCATGGTGCTGGCGTGAAGCCGATTATCGGCGCAGACTTCAAGGTCCTGTCTGAGGAGATGGGCGAGGAGCTGGCGGATCTGACCATATTGGCAGCAGATAACGACGGCTATCAGAACCTGACTATGCTGATTTCCAAAGCCTATCAGCGTGGTCATGTCCAGCATTTACCTGTGATGGACAAAGAGTGGCTAATTGAGCACAAGAAAGGGCTGATCCTGCTTTCTGGCGGTAAAAGTGGTGATGTCGGCAAGGCACTGCTTAAAGGCAACCAGCAGATGGTTGAGCGCTGCGTTGAGTTTTATCAGACCTATTTCCCGGATAGCTACTATCTTGAATTGGTCCGCACCGGTCGCGCCGACGAAGATGCTTACCTGCATTTTGCTGTAGAGCTGGCCGAGCAGGCAGAGTTGCCGGTCGTGGCAACCAACGATGTCAGGTTGTTGTCCGAAGATCAGTTTGACGCCCATGAAATCCGCGTTGCGATCCATGACGGCTATACCATGGCGGATCCTAACCGCCCTAAACTGTATAGTGCGCAGCAGTATCTGCGTAGCGAAGAGGAAATGTGCGAGCTGTTCTCGGACATTCCCGAAGCGCTTGAAAACAGTGTTGAAATAGCTAAGCGCTGTAATGTGACGGTACGTCTGGGCGAATACTTTCTGCCTAACTTTCCGACCGGTGAAATGACTATCGAGGACTTCCTGATCAAGGAGTCGCAGGAAGGCCTGGAACGCCGTCTGGCTTTCCTTTTCCCGGATGAGGAAGAGCGTGCCAAACGCCGCCCGGAATACGACGAGCGTCTGGATGTCGAGCTGAAAGTGATCAACCAGATGGGTTTCCCCGGCTACTTCCTGATCGTTATGGAGTTCATCCAGTGGTCTAAGGATAACGGAGTACCGGTAGGACCGGGACGTGGTTCCGGTGCCGGTTCACTGGTGGCTTACGCTCTGGATATTACCGATCTGGATCCGCTGGAATTTGACCTGCTGTTCGAACGATTCCTGAACCCGGAGCGTGTCTCCATGCCTGATTTCGATATCGACTTCTGTATGGACAAGCGTGATCTGGTTATTGACCACGTGGCGGAAATGTACGGCCGCGATGCAGTATCGCAGATCATTACTTTTGGTACCATGGCGGCGAAGGCGGTTATCCGTGATGTTGGCCGGGTACTGGGCCACCCTTATGGCTTTGTCGATCGAATTTCCAAGCTGGTTCCGGCTGAGCCCGGCATGACACTGGCAAAGGCCTTTGATGCCGAGCCACAGTTGGGTCAGGTCTACGAGGCTGACGAGGAAGTCAAAGATCTGATTGATATGTGTCGGA
>NZ_JAKRFQ010000550.1 GCF_022347985.1 Photobacterium sp. OFAV2-7 | reverse complement strand
CACGGTGATACCTCATTCCTAGTAGAAAATACGATTAAATCTTAGCGGCATATTGCCTTTGTTTTGGATAATAAAATAAGTTTTATGATCGGGCTAGCAAAATCGCTCTATTGTTAGTTAATCAGGTGATAAAGATCACAATTGATGAGGTTTTAATTTGCGGGGCGAAATTAATCTCTTACACTGCAAATAACTTAATCGGATAACTAAAAAAAGTTATCTGGATCGCATCTAAGAAAACCATAGGGGGAACTAAGGGTGAATATTCTTGGATATTTTCAGAAAGTAGGTAAGGCGCTGATGGTACCAGTTGCCACGCTGCCTGCCGCCGCAATATTAATGGGTATTGGTTACTGGATTGATCCGAACGGCTGGGGTGCAAACAGTGCACTGGCTGCATTTTTGATCAAGGCTGGTGCCGCTATTATTGATAACATGTCTGTACTGTTCGCAATTGGTGTTGCGTATGGTATGTCTAAAGATAAAGATGGTGCCGCAGCACTTTCTGGTTTTGTTGGCTTTTTAGTCGTTACAACACTGCTGTCTCCGGGAGCAGTGGCACAAATTCAAGGTATTGACCCTAGCGCAGTTCCTGCAGCGTTCGCGAAGATCAATAACCAATTTGTCGGTATCTTAGTCGGTATCGTATCTGCAGAAATCTATAACCGTTTCTCTGCTGTAGAGCTTCACAAGGCCCTGGCATTCTTCTCGGGCAAGCGTCTGGTTCCTATCCTGACGTCATTCGCTGGTATCTTTATTGCTTTCATCCTGATGTACATCTGGCCAGCTGTTTATGGTGGTCTAGTGAACTTCGGTGAAGGTATCCAGGGTATGGGTGAGCTAGGTGCTGGTATCTATGCATTCTTTAACCGTCTATTGATTCCTGTTGGTCTTCACCACGCACTGAACTCTGTTTTCTGGTTTGACGTTGCCGGTATCAACGATATTCCTAACTTCCTTGGTGGCGCGAAATCTATTGCTGAAGGTGTGGCGACGCCGGGTGTGACCGGTATGTATCAGGCTGGCTTCTTCCCAATCATGATGTTCGGTCTGCCTGGTGCGGCACTTGCGATGTACCATACGGCGAAAGCGAAGAACAAAGAAAAAGTTGCTTCAATCATGATTGCAGCCGGTTTCGCATCTTTCTTCACCGGTGTTACTGAGCCGCTAGAATTTGCCTTCATGTTCCTGGCACCTGCGCTATACGTTGTTCACGCAGCACTTGCCGGCTTATCTGTATACATTGCGGCATCAATGCAGTGGATTGCTGGCTTCGGCTTCTCGGCTGGTCTGGTCGATATGGTGCTGTCTACACGTAACCCGCTAGCGGTTAACTGGTACATGCTGATTGTACAAGGTCTGGTATTCTTCGGCCTGTACTACGCAATCTTCCGTACTGTCATTGTTAAGTTCAACCTGAAGACTCCGGGCCGTGAAGATGACGAAGGTGAAGAGAGTGCTGCGACAGGCTCTGCAGAAACTGGCGAGCTGGCAAAACAGTACCTGAAAGCATTGGGTGGTCACGGTAACCTTGAAAATATCGATGCATGTATCACTCGTCTGCGTCTGACGCTGAAAGACAGCAGTCTGGCTGACGAGAAGACCCTGAAGGCTCTGGGTGCTATGGGGGTGGTTAAGCTTGGTACCAACAATATCCAGGTTATCCTTGGCCCACTAGCAGAAATCGTTGCTGGCGAAATGAAAAAAATCCCGGCATCAGAAGATCTTTCTGCAGTAAAACTGCCTTAATCAACTATTACATAGGCTCCGGTCTGGAGCCTATAGTTGTGTATGCAGGTCGGCCTCATTGTTGAGGCCGTTTTTTTTCAAAACAAGCTTCCACTGATGGTTGGCTCACCGCGACTGCAAGGATACGCTCAGGTTCGGCAGGTTTGCCTAGTTAGTTTCCGAATACGCTTTCCCCGAAGTTTATTCCGAAGCTGCCCTGGTAGTTTTAGGCTTGGGGTCCCTGTATTTGCAGTGGTCTCCCGAGAGGAATGTTGTTATACCCAAGCTACCTCAAGATGCTCGTTTCAGCGAGAATTACTTGGCTACTAGGCTAGGCGCCGATTTGATGATCTAGTGGTTCTAAATCAATAATCGGTAACAACGCATAGAAGCCCCTATCTATTTAAAAGAACTGGAACTCGCCCTTTGGGAGTGAGCCAGCGAACTCATTTCTGTGTCAAAAAACGTTGAAAGGGACTACCATTCCTACCGTTATTTTCCTTGACCTGAGCCCGCTGGCCTCACTCTGAATCCTGCATCTTGAGGTAGCTTGGGTATATTGGTGCTCAAATTGGGTGTCATCTGTTTATATTGCCCTGCGATAGCGGGGTTTTTTTATACATATCGACAAACAATGCACACTATTTGTTGAGTCGTGCACCATATTTATGGATCATAGAGGGTTCTAAAATCCTGTAAGCACACGAGGTGTAATAGATGAGTGAATCTGAAGCTCGTCCAACTAACTTTATCCGCCAGATCATTGATGCGGATTTAGCAAGTGGCAAACATACAAGCGTACATACCCGATTCCCGCCGGAGCCGAATGGCTACCTGCACATCGGTCATGCTAAATCAATTTGTTTGAACTTCGGTATTGCTCAGGACTATCAGGGTCAATGTAATTTACGTTTCGACGATACTAACCCTGAGAAAGAAGACATCGAATACGTTGAGTCTATTAAGAACGATGTTAACTGGTTGGGCTTCGAGTGGAGTGGTGAAATTTGCTATTCATCAAACTACTTCGACAAGCTATACGGGTTTGCTATTGAATTGATTAATAAAGGCTTAGCGTATGTTGATGAGCTAAGTCCAGAGCAAATGCGTGAATACCGTGGCACACTGACTGAGCCGGGTAAACACAGCCCATACCGTGATCGCAGCGTTGAAGAAAACCTGGCGCTGTTCGATAAAATGAAAAATGGCGAAGTGGAAGAGGGCAAGATGTGCCTTCGCGCCAAGATAGACATGGCGTCACCGTTTATGGTGATGCGTGATCCGGTTATTTACCGTGTGCGTTTCGCGACTCACCACCAGACTGGCGACAAGTGGTGCATCTATCCGATGTACGACTTCACGCACTGTATCTCTGATGCGCTGGAAGGTATTACGCACTCTATCTGTACCCTGGAGTTTATGGACAACCGCCGTCTGTACGACTGGGTACTGGATAACATTACGATTGACTGCCAGCCTCGCCAGTACGAGTTCAGCCGCCTGAACCTTGAGTACACGGTAATGTCCAAGCGTAAGTTGAACCAGCTGGTTACCGATAATCTGGTTTCTGGTTGGGATGATCCGCGTATGCCGACTATCTCTGGCCTGCGTCGTCGTGGCTTTACTTCTGCCTCTATCCGCGAATTTTGTAAGCGCATTGGTGTGACCAAGCAAGACAACACCATCGAGATGGGCTCACTGGAATCTTGTATTCGTGATGATCTAAACGAAAATGCACCTCGTGCAATGGCCGTTCTGGATCCAGTCAAAGTTGTT
>NZ_JAKRFQ010000549.1 GCF_022347985.1 Photobacterium sp. OFAV2-7 | reverse complement strand
CAAAAAGATGGAGATTTTTACTCTCCATGGTCACTCGCAGCACGTTGCCGGTCACAATTGCCTTATCGCTTGGAATGTGGATCTTGAAATTATCCAAATTAGCATAAGTTCCGAATAAGTAAGTACTATTACCCAAGCGCTCAACAACTTCAGAATTAAACTCGATACCCAGTACCGATTCTCCATCCTCGTTAATAAGTATATGCTCAGGTCGAATACCCAACTTCAATTCTTGGCCAACATCTATGCCATCAGTTTTTGCATCTAGCTCAAAAGCTTGTCCGTCAGGCAACGTCAGTGTTACCTGAGTACTATCTTTTGCTATCACTACCACCGGAATAAAATTCATTTTTGGAGAGCCGATAAACCCCGCCACAAACTCATTAGCAGGTCGATAATACAACTCAAGCGGTGATCCCACCTGCTCAACTCGACCATCCCGTAACACCACTATCTTATCTGCCAGCGTCATTGCTTCAACTTGATCATGGGTTACATAGATCATAGTGTTAGCAAGTTGCTTATGCAGTTTAGCGATTTGAATACGCATCTCGACACGAAGTTCGGCATCTAAATTCGATAACGGTTCATCAAATAAGAACACTTCAGGATCACGAACAATTGCGCGCCCAATAGCTACCCTTTGACGCTGACCACCTGAAAGCTCCTTTGGTTTACGCTTTAGCAACTGATCAAGCTGCAAGATGTCGCTAGCGCGTCGAACACGTTCACGGATTTTTTCAGCCGGTTCACCAGCCATCTTCAATCCGAAGCCCATATTTTCTTCAACAGTCATGTGGGGATAAAGCGCATATGATTGAAATACCATCGCGACCCCACGATCTGCAGGTTCGACATTATTTACGTTTCGCCCGCCAATATGGATGTCTCCCTCGGTAATGTCTTCAAGCCCCGCTATCAGCCTCAGCAGCGTCGATTTGCCACAGCCTGATGGCCCAACAAATACGGTAAATTCACCATCATCAATCTGAAGATCGATGCCATGAATCGTCTCTATTTTACCAAAGCGCTTTACCGCACGGCTTAGTGCTATATCTGCCATTGTTACATCCTTATGGTTGTCGGACGTCAGTTTATAGGCTTATTAGAAACAACTAGAACACTAAACAGATTATGACAAGCTCAAAGAAAAGTAAACGTTACCAACAAAACCCCTGTGAAAAGGTTAAGTTTTTGTGATCCAGCAGATATTACTCTCTAACGTCAACCCCTCTACCGAAAACTCAGAAATATATAATAATATGATTTAAAACATAAGGTTAAAACAACAACCAGTTGCTAATCCAATTACTCAACCATAAGGCACAATCACAAGCTCAATACAAAACAATAAGATCATCATCACATTTTATGTATCAGGCTTTAGAAATCAGTGGAAACGTTTACTTGCGCACATTTTCTGATCACAAATATCGCTATCTTGATCCGAATAAAATGACTTTTATCATTCAATGTCAGTTAATCGGCTACTAGAACAGCACCTAGAACAAGTGAAATAGTAATAATAAGTATACTTACAGTAGCAGACATCTCCGCTAAGAATGGAACCGGAGTACACTATGACTCAAACTTCTCCACCAGAAACAATGATGGATAGAGCAAATAACTCTAACAAGCAGAAAAAGAGAGTTATTCCAATATCCTTAGTACCGTGGGTGTTCATGGCACCCGCTTTAGTACTATTTGCTCTATATGTTTTATATCCGATTATAGAAAGCTTTACCCTCAGTCTATATAGCTGGGATGGCATGGGCGACAAAGTATGGGTAGGCCTTGATAACTATATTGAATTATTTGACTCTGAGGTTTTCTTTAAAGCCCTTACTAACAATGTGTTATGGCTTTTACTATTCATGCTAGCCCCTCCTTTAGGCTTAGCCATTGCCTTGTTTCTTAACCAGGATGTTAAAGGCATCAGACTCGTAAAAGCACTGTTCTTTTTCCCGTTTGTAATTTCCCAGGTTATTATCGGGCTAGTCTTTACATGGTTTTATGACCCTAGCCTAGGGCTGCTAAATAGTATTCTTGCTTTCTTTGGTAGTGAACCTATTGCTTTGTTATCTAATGAAGAATATGTCACCTTTGGGATTATTGCTGCCGGCTTATGGCCACAAATTGCCTATTGTATGATCCTGTATTTAACAGGTCTAAACAATCTAAATCCTGAGCTCATTGAAGCCGCAAGACTAGATAATGCTAAAGGTTTCAAACTGTTAAGGCATATTATTTTGCCTCAGCTTTCTCCCGCAACCTTCATTGCCGTTGTTGTTACCGTTATTGGGGCCCTTCGATCTTTCGATTTAGTCGCGACGATGACAGCAGGCGGACCATGGGGAAGCTCGACAGTACTTGCATACATGATGTATGAAGAGTCCATCTTCAACTATCGCATGGGATACGGTGCGGCAGTGGCCGTTGTTTTATTCCTCATCATGGCGGCATATATCGCCTTTTTCTTAACACGTATGTTAAGGAGTGAAAAGTAATGTTCCCGCAACCAATTAATAAGTCATCACGTTTTGTAAATATTACTTATCGTGTGGCTCTCCCTTTTACAATTATACTTTGGCTAATGCCATTAATCGCCGTGCTGATGACATCAGTTCGTTCCATCGAAGATATAAACCAAGGTAATTACTGGGGATGGCCATCCAGTTTTAATTTGATGGATAACTATCAAATGGTGTTTCAAAGCACTGATATGGGCCAATATTTACTAAGTTCATTAATCATTACCTTACCAGCTGTTCTGGGTGCTGTTGCATTATCTACACTGGCTGGATTTGCGCTCGCTAAATATCAGTTCAAAGCTAACATTTGGCTATTGGCAACTTTCATAGCTGGTAATTTTGTTCCGTTCCAGATACTAATGATCCCAGTCAGGGATCTGACCATTAATGCAGGTTTGTACGATACTCACCTTGGTTTGATTATGTTCCACATTGCTTTTCAAACCGGTTTTTGTACGTTATTTATGCGAAACTTCATCGTTGGATTACCTAATGAATTAATAGAGGCAGCGCGAGTAGAGGGAGTCAGTGAATTTAAAATATTCTGGCACATCATTCTACCCCTAGTACGTCCAGCACTCGCTGCACTCTCTGTACTCGTGTTCACCTTTATCTGGAATGATTACTTTTGGGCACTCGTACTCGTTCAAAGTGATGAAGTTCGTCCAGTAACTGCAGGTCTCAGTGCGTTACGAGGTCAATGGTTAGCTTCTTGGAACCTCATATCTGCTGGCGCTGTTGTCGCAGCACTTCCCCCTGTTGCATTGTTCTTCGCAATGCAAAAACACTTTATTGCTGGGCTTACCCTCGGCGCAACCAAAGGTTAACAATTACCTGATTCGTTGATTGAGTGAAGTGTAATAACTACCCTACCCATAAGGATATATGATGATAAAACTACAAAAACTCATCACCTCTACAGCTTTAGCGATGTCGATGGCATCTACCGCTTATGCTGCTGAGTTGGTTATAAA
>NZ_JAKRFQ010000548.1 GCF_022347985.1 Photobacterium sp. OFAV2-7 | reverse complement strand
AGCGATTTGCTCGTTGGAGCCTCGGAAAGACAACCCGATTTTTTCGCCATTTTGTCCGTTTAGCGACATAAGTTGACCCATCGTCGAAAGTCAGCCACCAACATACTTGATAACCTATTCAGCATCAAATCCCATGCGATCAGGACCACCAATGAAAACCACATCGCACAACAAACCATGGCAAACGCCACAAACCTTTTTAATTCTCATCTCTATCGTTGTGCCTATCGCTTTTGCCAGCTGGCAGGCGCTGCTCAACAACTTTGTTATTGAGAAAGCCGCTTTTACCGGTGCTGACATCGGTATATTGCAAAGCGTACGCGAAATCCCGGGCTTTCTGGCCTTTACCGCCGTCTTTATGCTGCTGTTTATCAAAGAGCAGAAGTTCATCGTTCTCTCTTTGGCCATGCTAGCCACAGGCGTCGCAATTACCGGGTTCTTTCCATCCTTTGCCGGGCTACTGTGTACGACACTGCTGATGTCCGTCGGCTTCCATTATTTTGAAACCCTGAAACAGTCGCTGTCCCTGCAGTGGTTGTCCAAAGATCAGGCACCCGAGGTGCTGGGGAAGCTCATCTCGGTCGGTGCGCTGGCATCGCTTATCACCTATGCCTGCCTGTGGGTGTTGCTTGAGCAACTGGCCCTGGACTTTAAATGGGTATACCTCATTGCCGGTACCGTATCCCTTTGCTTGGTCATCTTTATCTGGTTAGGGTTCCCCACCTTTGAGGCCAAAACCGCTCAGCATAAAAAACTCATTTTGCGTAAACGATACTGGCTCTATTACGCCCTCACCTTTATGAGCGGTGCCAGAAGGCAGATTTTTACCGTTTTCGCCGGCTTCCTAATGGTCGAGAAATTTGGCTACTCTGCCGCCGACATCGCACTGCTGTTTTTGATTAATCACTTATTCAATTGGTTGTTTGCTAAAAAGATCGGTCAAATCATAGGTAAAGTTGGCGAAAGAAAAGCGCTGATATTCGAATACATCGGCCTGGTACTGGTCTTTGTCAGCTATGCCTTTGTCGAGTCCGCCCAATGGGCTGCAGGACTGTATGTCATCGACCACCTGTTCTTTGCACTGGCGCTCGCAATCAAGACTTATTTCCAGAAAATTGCCGATCCGGCGGATATTGCCTCAACCGCAGGCGTCGCCTTTACCATCAACCACATTGCAGCTGTTGTCATACCGGTAGGGTTTGGTTTGCTATGGTTAGTCTCACCGGCCAGCGTCTTCATTGCCGGTGCCTTGATGGCAGGCCTGTCGCTGATACTGGCTTTCAACATTCCATCCCAACCGGAGCAAGGCAACGAAGTGATAAAGCTAAGATGGGCCTAACCATTAACATCTATGCAAAAGATGCCTGACACAACATACCGCCTGACACTAAGTTAGGCGGTTTCACCTTCCTTTTTTCAATAATACTCCTTTGATCTTTAAAGCTTTGGTACTGATTCCAATTGTCACCATCATTCTTCTTTGTGTTCAGAGGTTCTTATGTATAATGCACTTGAGAATAATTTTCATTAACATTGATAAGTACAAGGATACTCATGTCACAAGTAGGTGCGCCTTCCCCCCGTCGACCTATTCGCCCCTTTCTGGTCTCAGTCAAAGACATAATCGATGTGTCACCGTCATTACGTCGCATTTGCTTCACCAGCCCACAGCTGGCGAACTATCCCGATGCCAGTGGCGGCGAGCATATCAAAATCATGATGGCGCACGGCAACCAGGCTGAACCTGTCTTGCCGACGTTAACGGAAAAAGGGCCTCGTTGGCCGAACCCCAATGATAAACCTGTCATTCGCACATTCAGTATCCGCGCATTCCGACGCGACGCCTGTGAAATAGACATCGACTTTGCCTTGCACGGCGACAACGGCCCGGCAACCCGGTTCGCCCAAAACGCCAAACCCGGCGATACCCTGGCAATATCTGGCCCGGGAGGTCCAACACCTATGCTACAACCCGCTCGGTTTTATTACATGGCTGGCGATCTGACTGCCCTGCCAGCCATCAGTGCCATGATAGAAGTGATGCCAGCCACCTGTCAGGGGCATATTGCCGTGTTAGTTCCAACCACGGAAGCCATTCAAGATCTGCCTGTTCCCGAAGGAGTGACGTTGACCTGGGTAATAGGCAACCCCGAAGAAAGTGAAAAACTCACACGCCCATTCATCCAGCAAGACATGACAACCACCCAAAGCTATTTCTGGTTCGGTGGCGAGGAAAGTCTGGTGGTACCGCTCCGCAACCATGTTCGCCGTGATCTGGGGGTCGAGCGCACAGCAATTTATGCCGTGCCGTATTGGCGCTTTGGCAAAGATGAAGAGGCCTACCATCAAAACCGCCATGCGGTAATGGATAGCAAATAATGTGACAGGTGTTAAACAGGATTCAAAACACGAAAGAATCGCAAAACAATAAAAACAGCGATCAGGAAGTACGGTACACCGCAACATAGCGAGAGAGTGATGTCATTTCATAATGACAAAGAAGGAATTTAACATGGCTATTCACCCGTCAGTGATGAGAACGACGTCTTGGCGTCAGCTTCCTTCACCGGCAGAACTGCTCAGTGACTACCCGTGCACGGTCGACACTGAACACCACATCATGGAATCACGCAAACATGTAAGAGAGATTTTACGGGGCAATGATGACCGCTTGCTGGTGATCATCGGACCTTGTTCGATCCATGATCCCAAGGCTGCATTTGCGTACGCCGAGAAATTGAAGCCACTTATCGATCAATTCAATGATCACCTACATATCGTGATGCGGACTTATTTCGAAAAACCGCGCACCACCACGGGCTGGAAAGGACTCATATTCGATCCGCACCTAGACGGCAGCAATGATCTTCTGGCCGGGCTTACCCAGGCCAGAAAGCTGGTTCTTGGCATCAATGAGTTAGGCGTTCCAACTTCTACAGAGTTTCTCGACAACACCAGTTTCTTATATCTGGCCGATCTCATGAGCTGGGGAGCCATTGGCGCACGAACGACCGAATCCCAGGTACACCGGCAATTTACCTCAGGTTTACCCTGCCCCGTCGGCTTCAAAAATGGTACTGACGGCAATGTTCGTATTGCAACCGATGCCATTCTATCGAGCCGCTCCCCCCACCTATTCACCGTAGCAGGTCATGATGGCCAGTTATATGCGGTAGAGAGTACAGGCAACGCTGACTGTCACATCATTTTGCGCGGGGGAAGGCAGCCCAATTACAGCCCAAGTGATATTCAGGCTGCCAGCGAGGCGCTGAAGAAGGCCGGACTGCCCGCCAGCCTGATGGTTGACTGCAGCCATGGCAACAGTCAAAAACAACATAAAAATCAGCTGGTCGTCGCTCAGTCACTGTGCGACCAAATCTCACAAGGCGAGCAAGCTATCACCGCCATCATGGCCGAAAGCTTCCTTGAAGAAGGACGGCAGGACATCAGCGACAACATGACCTATGGTCAGTCCGTCACCGATGCCTGTCTTAACTGGCATGATA
>NZ_JAKRFQ010000547.1 GCF_022347985.1 Photobacterium sp. OFAV2-7 | reverse complement strand
GATGCCCCTGCTCGGATGAATCGAGCCCAACGGCAATGATCTTATCCTTATGCGGCAATGCCTGCTCCAGCGTTTCAAAAGCAGACTCCTCGTCAAGGTGACGCAAGAAACACATGATCAGCTTACTGGTGATCCCCAGTTCATGCTGGGCCTGAACAAGTGCACGATGGATGCCACTAATCACGGTATCGAATTCAATCCCCCGGCTAGTGTGCGTTTGGGGATCGAAGAATATTTCAGTATGCAAAACATTATCTTCTCTGCACCGGAGAAGGTAAGCCCAGGTTAAGTCGAAGAAGTCCTGTTCATGAATAAGTACGTTCGCGCCCTGGTAATAGATATCGAGGAAAGACTGTAAGTTATGAAACTCATAGGCATCACGCACTTCTTGAGGCGTATTATACGGAATCGCTACCTGATTACGTTTAGCAAGCTCAAACATAAGCTCAGGCTCAAGCGAACCTTCAATATGAAGGTGAAGTTCAACTTTGGGTAAACCACAAATAAATTCTTTCATATCATGCTCTTAATCTGTTTGGATTTTGATTAGCAGCATTTCTGCAGAGAAGATTGGAATACCTTACAAAGAGAAAAGCTATTAACCACTTAACTCTTCGTAATCAGAATTTTACGGATTCTGGTAGAGACCCCCATACCCTATTAATGGGGTTATACGAAGTTGTGTTGATAAACACCTAGACAGTAAGTTCATCTATAACAACAGTTTTTAGTTTTTCACAGCTTTGCCGATCTTGCAAATGACAAATACATTAATTGCACATCCGCTCAAGTAACAACGTACTTAATAACCACTCATCGGCAAAGTAAAACATCACACACCTCAAGTTCGACGAGACCATTAGCCAGTACAGTTTAGTTTCATAGGGATATCAACCATTCCGTTACGTTCTCGAATACCATCAATTCTTTCAAAACCAAAGTTGAGATACACGCCTTCCGCGTTCAACGCCGAATTAACCGTAAATTCACCTTCATTGCCTTTCAATAAACAATCAGACTTAGCTTTTTCCCACAGTTGTCGGGAAAGGCCCTGACCGTTGAAACCATCTCTTACGAATAAATGATAAAGATGAGAATTATCTCTGATACCAACAACGCCGACGATACCCACACCAGCACTCTCAGCAACATGATAAACATATCCATCAGACAGGTACTGCTCTATTTGCCCCAGAGCCATGGAGCCGAGCAATAAATCATGCGCACCTTCTCCCCATGTCGGTAGAATATATTTTTCTGTTAACGGGATGATTAGATCACTTATCGCTTCAGCATCAGATTTATCTGCTTTTCGTATTTTCATTACTTTCCATCTTTCTTAATGAACTTTACTGTCTCTTGCAATCGAACATTGGCGGTTAATTCAATACTGTCCACACTCGCCTGTTTCACTTGAAAGTATCCACCTTGTAGCGAAAGCTGAGTCACCTCCAGCACTCGGGGAGACAAACGCGCAGACCAATACGGAACTAACGAACACTGTGCTGAACCTGTGGCAATATCTTCATTAATACCGATACTCGGTGCAAAATACCTGAGTACGTAGCCATTATCACCGTTTTGAGCGGTAACAATAATTGCATGGAAATCCTTAACCGTGCTGATCTTGTCGAAGTTCGGCTCAAACTGACGCACCTGCTCTTTATTTTCAAGCACAATAACTAAATCCCTTGTGCTAAACACATCGATAGGTTGTACACCTAGCAAATCGCCGTATTTCGACAACTCTGGATCATGTAAAGCCTTCCAGCTTGGCATCGTCATCGTAAATGCATCACTACTTTTTGTGACTGTTACCGTGCCATGTTTGCTAACGAGGGTAATATCAGGTACATGATCTGACATCATTTCAAAAATAGTGGCTGCCGCGGCCAAACTGCCGTGACCACAAAGGTTTATTTCTACCTCATCAGCAAACCAGCGAATTTCATAACCTTGATTCACTTTGACAATAAAAGATGTAACAGGCTCACCCAGCTCTTTTGACAATTGTTGTAGCGTTTCAACAGGCAACCAAATATCGAGTATTACAACCGCGGCTGGATTGCCGTTAGCTTTACTTCCTGTAAACACATTCAGAATATACGCTTCAATAATATGTTCCTCCTGGGTAATTAATTTGGCTCTGGCGCTTCATGTCAATCGCAGATTAAATCATGTATATAACAAATATCCCCTTATGATCAATGAGATCATAAAGGGATATACCTTTCGTATCTAACTGTGATTAGTCTTTACTGATTTGTTTGAAAATCAGGCTCGTTAATTCACCCTCACCTTCTGCCGGTGCCGGGTTTGTCCACTCGCTGGATGTATCTATCCAGAAAGTTTTAACAGAGAAGTATTCACCATCTGCCTCGACAATTGACATATCTTCCTTAGAGCCTACATAGTCCGGATGAGTTATCGACAATACTAACCGACCGTCGTCAAGCTGCCAGTCAAAGCCAAACTCTCCATCTTCTGCATCCACAAAAGCACCTTTGTTATTAGGGTCAAAACGTAGCCGCTCGTCTTCAATATAGATAGGCTCTCCCTGTTCATTAATGCCTTCGGTGTAGAGCAGTGCCCACAATGTAGACTTGTCATTATTACCCACCAGCATGTCTTCAGTGAACTTAAGTGCCTTATCGTCTGTCATTACTCGGCAGCTATCAGTCGCTGCATGATAATCGTCAATAACGTTAAAGGCTGAAGGTTGGTCAAGCTCACTGTTCCAAGGACTATTTCCTTCATTGCATTCAGTGATCTTATTGCCTTCATATTCACGGAAGACAAGGCTCCATACCTCTTTGACCCACTGACCATCATCTTGATAGACATCGTAGACAACGAAGCTGCTTTGATCATCCGAGTACAGCAAGTTAGCCAGTATCATGTACTCTTCAGGGTTTGCGGTATCCCAAGTAATTTTGAGATATCCCTCATCAGTTCGTTCCCAACGGCGCGTTGAACTTTCACGATTTTCACCAGCACGGTAATAGGCAACTGAATTATCGGCGTTAAACTGATACGCTCGTGTATCACCATCGCCACGTACTCGCACGAACTTAATATTGGCAAATTCAGCCGCATCACTATCCGTGATGACATGATGGCCACCACATGACTGAGCAGCACTGGTAAAATCAGCCATTGTCGCGTTCACTGTGGCTACGTCGACCTTGCAGCTACGAACGGTATAGTCTTCCGGGCGGTTGTAGGTAAAGCCAGATGACCAAACCTCTTTCAGATCTTGTCCGTCGTCATTCCACTCACTATAGAGCTTGAAACTAATGCGAGTATCATCCTTGCTGACATAAGCGAAATAGTCTGAATCTCCGTTACCGTAATCAATGACAACAATCCCTTCGGAGTTTATTGTCCAGGTAAACTGATCATTTGGATAACCGTTTTTGAAGTACTGGCCAGATCCGTCAGCATTAAACACCCAGTGACGAAGCTCACCACGACTGTTCATCCGATAGATTGTTTTCCCTCCAATATCAGAT
>NZ_JAKRFQ010000546.1 GCF_022347985.1 Photobacterium sp. OFAV2-7 | reverse complement strand
GGTAATTGTATCGCGATTCGGTTTTTGACACCTTCCCTTTGATCCAAAACAACGAAGTTAACACTTATATTAACAAGCCTTCATTTTTTGATATTATTTATCAGAACTCCAATTCCTATTTACTGATTTAGCTGCACTCACAACGCTTAGCTTGTTAATAATTAGAATACTGGAGTGAAAAATCGTGAGAATTAAATGGACGCGAAATACTGCCGCAGTCGCAGCTTTGTTGTCTGCGTTATGTTTATCTGCCAATGCCAACGCAGCTGAAGATAGCGGCAAAACAAGAATTGAACCTCGCAACGAACATTTTGCGAAGTCTCATGTCGATCAATTTAAAACCTGGGAAGCGACCAAAGAAAGCGAAGAAATTGATGACGCGCTTGCTGGCGATCCTAATATGGTTGTTCTGTGGGCCGGTTACGGTTTTTCCAAAGACTATAACAAAGCCCGTGGCCACTTCTACGCTGTAACCGACGTGCGCCAAACCTTACGTACAGGCGGCCCTAAGGATGAAAAATCAGGTCCTATGCCAATGGCTTGCTGGAGCTGTAAGAGCCCTGACGTGGCACGCGTGATCGATGAGCGTGGCGAAGACGGGTACTTTGAAGGCAAGTGGGCCCGCTTGGGTGCAGAAATCAACAATGCAATCGGCTGTTCTGACTGTCACAATACCGGCAGCAAAGAATTTGCCGAAGGTAAACCGGCGCTTACCCTGACCCGTCCTTATGTTAACCGTGCTATGGAAGCGATTGATATGAAGTTCGAGGATCAGTCTCGCTTCGATCAGCAAGCTCAGGTATGTGGCCAGTGTCATGTTGAGTACTACTTCACCGGTCCAACCAAAGGCGTTAAGTTCCCATGGGATAAAGGCACAGGCGTTGATGAAATGGAAGCTTATTACGACGAGATCGGTTTCAAAGACTGGACTCACGGCGTATCTAAAGCACCAATGCTAAAAGCCCAGCACCCTGGCTATGAAACCTGGCGTGACGGCATCCATGGCAAGAACAATGTAACCTGTATCGACTGCCATATGCCTAAAGTTCAGAACGAAGACGGCAAAGTGTTCACCGATCATAAAGTCGGCAACCCATTTGACCGCTTTGAAGACACCTGTGCACAATGTCATACCCAAGATAAAGAAACACTTGAAGACGTTGTTGCTACCCGTAAGGCAAGCGTTCAGGAAATGAAGCTACGTGCCGAGAAGCAAATTGTTGCTGCTCACTTCGAAGCAAAAGCGGCATGGGATGCAGGTGCAACCGAAGAAGAAATGAAGCCAATCCTGATGGATATCCGTCATGCTCAGTGGCGTTGGGACTACGCAATTGCATCTCACGGTGTTCACATGCACGCACCTGAAGTGGCACTGCGCGTTCTGGGTACTGCGCTTGATAAAGCAACCGATGCCCGTACTAAGGTTGTTCGCTTACTAGCAACAAAAGGTATCACGGAAGAAATTCAGATCCCTGATATTTCAACCAAGGAAAAGGCGCAACAGGCACTTGGCATGGATATGGACAAGATGAACGCTGATAAAGCTGAATTCCTGAAAACTATCGTTCCAGAGTGGGACAAGCAAGCCAAGGTTCGCGAAGCCTCTTACTAAGGTCAGCCTGATTTAATTAGGCAAACTGACAGAAACAGCCCCCTCTTATAATAAAGGGGGCTTTTTATATCGGCTTCTGAACATAACCATTGAACGCATCAATATCCTCATACCATCAATAACCACGGATAAACGCTTTTCCCTCTCCCATTCCGATAGTTCATTCTCATATTTCAGCCCTCTCATTAGGTCCATTGACTGAAATTTTGTATGCTGATAGTTATCGCATTGTATTTTAAATGGATTTTCTGGGGCAGCCTCGTCGTATGGTTAATTTCAAACTCATCTTTCTTCCGTTTCTCTTGGCATTTATCTCGCTCATAAGTGGCTATACTTTCATCCGCTGGCTAGTCGATATTAAATTGCACCTCATATCTATTGATGAAATGGTGTGGGATCTATTTATTCCGGGAGGGTTAGCCATCTGTACCACCCTCCTGCTGACAAGGAAGAGGCTACAAGTCTTTCGAATTAAAGGTAGTGCTCCATCTAGCCTAACTAAGCTACTCATGACTATTGCGCTCGCAGTGCCAATGGTTATCGCCCAATCGCTTGTTTCTTCTGCCTCTTACGATTTGATAGAACTTCCGAACGAAGACGACATTCCGGCTTATAAGCATGAGAAGTTTTTCTCCCTAGAGCAATATAGAGTCCGGCCATCTCTTTTCGCTTCAGACGCCAGTTTTCGTGTCAGGGGAAAGCACAACGAAGATCTAAATATCCATTTGTATATTGCCGTGCCAATGGATCAGAAAAAGAACATCTGGTACGGCATTCGTTATACAAAAACAATCAATAACCATCTGGAAGAAAATGAAAAAGAAGTGTTATTTTCAGCCTTCTTAGAAGAAGTCGACCAAAAATTCAGAAACCATGACTTCTATAGCCAAAGCCATTTTGAGTTGCTTAAAAAATCTGATCTCTATGACGGGCTTAAAATGGCTATTGATAATAAATATCCGTTCAAAGCTGATCAGGAACTTTACCTACTGTATCCGCGGACAGAAAGTCTTAAAGAATCCAATCACGATCTGATCGTGTTCTTCGGCATATTTAGCCTGATAGCCTTTGCTGTAGTTGGCGCCATCTCACTGCGGGCTCAGGTCGATGACAAGTCTTACCAAGACTATTTACACGGCGAGTTAACGGATAACAGCTTCACCTCTGTTGCCGTTAACATGCTCTCGTTCCGTGCAGGATGCCCTGCCACATCACTGCTTATCAATGTGTGTATTGCCGTTTACATTACCGGGGTATTTATCGGCGTTGATGCCATTAGCGCCAACGTACAAGAGCTGGTTCATTTCGGGGCTGTTAGACGTGATCTTGTTCTTTCCGGTGACTACTGGCGACTGATGACCTCAGCATTTGTTCACTTGGGCGTGGCTCATATCATCATGAACACTTTCGTACTTGGTTACGCAGGTAAAGCTGTCGAGTCTACCACCGGTACAGTCAGTTTCCTCTTCCTGGTTATTGTTACAGCCTTGTCTTCATCTCTAGCCAGCATTTATTGGCATGAACATACAGTCAGTGTCGGAATATCAGGGGTAAATTACGGGTTAGTTGGTGCGCTACTGACTTTGATGATGACAGGTTACTTAGATAAAAATAAAAAGTCCGATATGATTATTCTGCTGTCTTTCATCGCGGTCTCGAGCGCAATTTCGTTCTTCACACCCAACATCGACCACGCCGGTCATGTGGGCGGATTTATTGCTGGCGTAATATTAGGACTGGTAATGACACTCTGGTTAAGTAAACCTATACCGCAAAATACAAACCCCATCAGTGAAGTGTAAACAGTTAGCGCCTTACTTAGCCTCTCCCTTAAAAATAAGGAGAGGCTAAGAGAAAGAATATTACAAGTAACAATATAGACTTCAGATGATTTACAGCAACTTCTTGGCGCGGTTA
>NZ_JAKRFQ010000545.1 GCF_022347985.1 Photobacterium sp. OFAV2-7 | reverse complement strand
CAGCTGATTCTGATTCTTTAATATCAAAAAATATCGCATAAATTGCTGGTAAGACTATAAGGGTTAGCACCGTTGCAAATGCAAGGCCGTATGCAATTACGACCGCCATAGATGCGAAAAAAACATCCCCAATTAATGGAATTACTCCTAGTATTGTAGTCAGTGCTCCCATTAGAACTGGACGGGCACGGCTGGTTGTAGAGTCTATCACAGCATCATACCGAGGCTTACCATCATTTATTTCACTATCTATTTGGTCAACTAGTACAATTGCATTTTTAATTAATAAACCAGATAATGAGAGTAGACCTAGTAATCCCATAAACTCTAACGGGGTATCAGTTAATAGTAGCCCTGCCACAACACCAACAACTGCTAACGGTACAATAAGCCAAATAATTGTTGCTTGGCGTATAGCATTGAAAAGTATAACAACTACTAACACCATTGAAAGTAAACCTAATGGTAACGTTGTAGCAAGCTCTGCATTAGCTTTTTCACTATCACCAAACTCTCCATCCCATCGAAGAGAATACCCTGGCGGTAAATCAATAGCTTCAATTTGTGGACGTAACTCTGCGAGTAACTCAGAAGCCCTTACGCCAGGAACAGGGTCAGCTTGAACTTTCATCGTCCATATACGGTTCTCACGAAGCATTTGCCCATCCATCCAGGAAATATTCATTTCCCTCAGGCTCTCTGATAAGGGTACCGTGGTTCCTGTAAGATAACTTGGAATTTGAATATCTCTAGCCATCGATAGGCTCCGTCTTTCATTTTCCGGAGCTCGGAAAATGATAGGTAACTGGCGCTCTTCCTCTCGATAAACCCCAACCATTTTGCCTGAAAAATTGCTATTGAATGAATCAGCGAAAGCTTGACGCGAAACTCCAATTCTACCTCCTCGAATCGAGTCATACTCTGGGCGTATGACAGGGATTTGCTGGCGCCAATTATTTTTTATTGCAGTGGCACGTTGGTTACGAGCCATAATATCAATAGCCTGCTGTGACAGCTTGCGAAGTTCTTGAGGCTCTGGGCCATAGAAAGTAGCCTCAATTTTTGAACCCTGACTCGGCCCAAGCCTAAAGCGCCAAACTCTTGCTTGGGCATTTGGATAGTTTTGATCAAGATATCTTTGAACTTTTTG
The DNA here is from genome assembly GCF_022347985.1 of Photobacterium sp. OFAV2-7. Lineage (GTDB taxonomy): Bacteria > Pseudomonadota > Gammaproteobacteria > Enterobacterales > Vibrionaceae > Photobacterium. The sequence goes on along the minus strand of NZ_JAKRFQ010000545.1, from coordinate 2,380 downwards.
AATAAGGTCGTTTACTATTTCCAGTTCTTCAACTTTCAAGATTATTTGAGCATAGGCGCTATTAGGTAATTCCGGAGAGTAAATCAACATGTATCGCATGGCACCCGCGCCAACAACGGAATGCATAGCAGTTATACCATCATACTGTTTCAGCTCTTGTTCTATCTTAGCGATATCGCGTTTAGTTACAGAGATATCAGTTCCTTCCGGCAACCAATAATCCACTGCAATTTGCGGAGTAGTCGACGTAGGGAAAAAGCCTTCTTTGACATTATTTAATCCCCAAACAGCGGATAAAAATACAGTGATGGTGCTCGCCACTACTAGCCAACGATACTTGAGTACATTATTCAATAGCCCTATATATGCACTTAATAATATTCCTTTTTTGACTGTATTATCCTGTACCTCGGTTAAGTCCAATTTTTTCTGAAAAATCAAATTGGCCAAATAAGGTACAATGCCTATTGCAAAAAACCAGCTATAGGTTAGTGAAATTAATATTACCCAAAATAGATGGTTGGTATATTCAGCTGTGTCACCAGGTGCAAAACCGATCGGAGCGAATGCAATAATACCAACGACTGTACCACCTAATAGGGACCATTTGGTTTGTTCAACAGTTTGACGAGCTGATTGTAATACACTTTTACCAGACTTGACTCCGACTAGTATTCCATCCGTAATAACAATAGCATTATCAACTAACATTCCTAATGCAATAATTAATGCTCCAAGCGAGATTCGGTGCATTGGAATTCCCATCAGATCAATAGTTGCTAGTGTTGCTGCCACAATGATGACAAGAACAGAACCTATAATTGTTGCTGATTGCAATCCCATAAAAATCAACAGAGTGACCAACACAATTAAAATAGCAATCAGGACATTAATCGCAAAACTATCTACAGCTTCGTTAACTGCGTCCCCTTGATGGTAGAATTCATGTATATGCATACCAAGTGGTCGATTAGGTTTCGTTTCTTGCAATTTGAGACGAATATTAGCTCCAATTTTGGCGATATTCGTGCCGCTTACGTTAGATATACCTAATGCAATAGCAGGCTCTCCGTTGTAACGAGTATATAATATTGCTGGTTCAGCCTCTTGTCGTTTGACTAATGCAATATCTCCTAATTTTACCAAGTCATTACTACTTTCAATAGATATGGTCACTTGTCGAATATCTTCTACTGAATTTAACTGGCCGGTAGGATATATAACAAGTCGTTGCTCACCAACAAGTAGATTCCCACTTGAGGTGATTACATTCTGCTGCTCTAGATCATTAAAAATATCCGAAATAGAAACACCAAGTGCCGCTGCTCTATCACGTGACATTTCGATAGTAATGATTTCCTGTTGCTCCCCCATCAAAGATATCTTAGCTACACCATCAACGCTCAATAAATCCTTACGAAGATCTTTGGCATATTCCTCAATCTCTTGAATGCTATATCCGTTGCCTGTTATTAGATAATAGAGACCGAATACATCACCATAGTCGTCATTAACAAGAGGTTTAGCTGCTCCAACGGGCAAATTTCGTTCTACGTTGTTTATCTTACTGCGTAGTCGCATCCATACCGAGTTTAGTTCTTCACGTGATTTAGAGAATGTATGCTTGGCCTCAACTTTAATAATTGAATACCCAAAGTATGATGTAGCAGTTATCTTTGAAATCTCTTGCATCCCTTGAATTTCTGATTCAATAATGTCAGACACTTCATTGGTCACTTCCTCAGGAGAGGCCCCGGGATATTCTGTAATAATCTGAGCTTCTCGTATCAAAAACTCAGGGTCCTCCAGACGGGGCATGCTGAAGTAAGATAAAAGTCCAAATACTATAGATGCTCCAATAATAATGATACTTAATAAGCGTCTCTTTATAAAAAAATCCGTAATATTCATTATTCGCTCCAGCGCTTAAATTGCCTTACTTGAACGCCTTCATATAAAGAGTTTGCTCCTGCACTAATTATAACTTCTCCGGGTTCTAAATTACTAACTGACACATTATTATCATCACCTGGAGTAACATGTACATTACGGCGACTAACAGTCATTGTTACTTGATCTAATACCCAAACATATGTCTCACCACCATCAGCAACAATAGAACTAAGTGGAACAGAAAAAGTGTTCGAGTGTTCTTTTTTTGTTGGGGAAAATTCACCAGTTAAAGTACCTGTCATTCCCGGAAGAATAACTAGTTTCTTCGGAGGTTTAAAGCTGTAACGGACCTCAAAGGTTTGAGTTGCTGGATCTGCTTTACCTGCAAATTCTAATAACTTAGCTGGGATAGATATATCCGGGGCTGCATCAAGTTCAAGGGTGATAATATCTGGCATCTCAGTTTCTGATTTTATTACAAGGCTTG
>NZ_JAKRFQ010000544.1 GCF_022347985.1 Photobacterium sp. OFAV2-7 | reverse complement strand
TTTTCGGTAGCGTCTTTGACTGGTTCACTTCATCGCTGGCCGGAATATGGGATTCAGTTAAGGGCTTGGTTGATTGGATACCAGGTATTGGCGGCGATGACATTGAAAGTGTTTCGAGAATCGAAGCGGTGCAGAAAGCTAAACCAAAAGTGCAGATTCAGCAGGGTGGTGCTGCCAAGAGTATTGCCAACTATGCAGGCAGTCAGACACATTACGGCGGTGTTGCCATTTATCCAGTGCAGATGAACAGCCCACAGGATTTGGCTAACGAACTGGAGATGGCTGCAGGATGACTTATCTCTATCAGGACGTGCTTATCGAAAACGGTGATCTGGTGCTGGATGCAGGCCGCAACCCGATACTGATCCAAGACCGCGCCGTGATTGCTCAGGACATCAAGCATGCCATTATCGAAAGCAATCTTGCTGTTGACCTGATTGCCGAGCGTAGCCCATCCATGAAAGCTGATATCCGCACCAAACTGGAACTGCTGGTTGAAGAGGATGTGCGCCTGGTGCCGGGAACCGTAAGGCTGGAAGAGCCCAAAGAGGGTGTGATTTATGTGTTCGCCGACACCACCGACTTTGGCGAGTTATCGCTGACCGTAGACGTGGAGAAGAAACGTGTCTGATATCCCGAAACCTGATTACGAGCAGATTGTGAAAGATGCGGGTATACCGACGGATAAAGGCGGCTGGAAAACGGTATTGAAAGCCGAGATGGAAAAAGAAGGTGCCGTCATCAACAACGACAGCCGTTTTTCCCCGTTCTGGCGGATGATTGAATTGGCAGTGCTTACCTGCACAACCTGGCTGATTAACATCCTGTTGGTGAAATACATCCTGCCGAATATGTTCCTGGCAACAGCCAAAGATAAGTACCTTGATTTGCTGGCATGGGCCTGCCGGGTTGAACGCAAGGCCGCCAGTAAGGTGCGGGGCATGATTGCCTTTCAGCGTGCGGCGGTAAAAGGCCCGGCGCTGATCATCCCGAAAGGCACCTGGATTCAGACCGAGGCCATCAACGGCAATATATACCGGGTGCGTGTTACCGAAGATACCACGCTGCCGGAAAACGAAACCGTAGTACTGGCCCCGGTGGAAGCCGAAGAGGCCGGAGCCGCCTACAACCTTGGCGGCGGGTATTTCCATATTCTGCCGCAGGCTATTTCCGGTATTGCAGCTGCCACCAATACCGATGACTGGCTGACGGAAGCCGGGGCCGATGCCGAAAGCGATGATGACTTGCGTTTGCGGGTACGTAACCAGTGGTCTGCCGTGGCTAAATGGCACATTGATGCAGCGTATCGCAGCCTGCTGATGGAAAAAGCGGGTATCCAGGATGACAACATCTATTTCGAACATAACGCCCCACGTGGACCCGGTACAGCCAACGCCCTGATTTTGCTCGATACCGGGGAGCCAGCAGCGGAAATGATTGCTGACCTGAACCAGCACATCCGTGACAACGGCCAGCACGGACACGGTGATGATCTGCAGGTAATGCCGCTGCCGGGCGATGAGCAGGACATCACGATGAAGCTCTGGCCGAAGCCTGAGCTGACACCGGCAGAGCGTGATCAGCTGAAAAAGGATGCCGATAACTTCATCCGTGCTGCCTTCCGAGAAAACACGGATTACAGGCCAACCCGCACCAACCCGGTTAAGCGTTTCAGCTTCTCCAAGCTGGGGCAGGAGCTACACGCCCAGTTTTCGGGTATCGATTCACTGGAGTTCGGCCAGCCGGATATCGTCAATAACCTGACGATTCCGCGCCTGCGCTCGTTGGAGGTGAGCCTTGAATCTGCCTGAGATTAAGTTCAAGTGGTGGATGGGCCGGGGCGAGCTGGCGAAGTTCGCCCGAGCGCTGCACAACTACTGGGGCCATGTTGAAGCTGCGCTGAAAATGCCGCTTGAGCAGCATGACCCGCTAACGGCCCCGCTCGGTATCGTCGATTTGCTGGCATGGCAGCGTGACGTAAAACGGCTAGGGCAGGAGCCGGAAGATATATACCGGATTCGAGTGGCCCACTCCTACAGCTTCGCCAGAGACGGCGGCAGCAAAGCAGGCTGGGAAGAGATGTTCGATAAGTTGGGGTATCCGCATATCGCACAGGATGAACGGCTGAAGGAAGTTGACTGGGATGTGATCAGTCTGCAAATCCGCGACGGCGACCTGACCGACGTTCCCGAGCTGCTGGACACGGTGATCCGCCAGTATGGCCGGACGTGTCGCCGCTATCAGTACACGACGTATATCGAGATGCCGATAGCTGCCAAGCCCCAGGCGATAGAGGCCAGCTACGAAACAACCCATATCACAACCCGAATTAACGTACCTATGCAGCCCAAGGTGAGCAACATGGAGTGCGAGTACTACACAGCAATTGTCAAAGGCTGAGGATGCATTAATGGCAAATACAACCGATACCAAAATTCTAACTACAGCAGGTAAGGCGTTATTAGCCCAGGTGAATGCGGAAGAAAGCCCGTTCAAGGTGGATAAGCTGATTTTTGCCAATATCCCTGATCGCGCTGATTTCCCTCAGCCGGAAGACGGTGTGCCCACTGATTATGTGGTGGCCGAAAAAGCCGTCGAACGGCGTGGCCGCCTCGGCCCGAATGTGGTGATCTACTCCTCCACACTAACCAGCGCCGAAGGTCCATACGAGTTCAACTGGACAGGTGCCTACAGCACAGAAAAAGGCGTGTTGATTGCCATCGACCACCACAAGCTGACCCCGAAAACGGAAAACCGTCCGGGCATTGCGGGTAACACCCTGGTGCGTTCCCTGTCGCTTGAGTACAAAGACATTGCTGAAATCACCAATATCACGGTAGATGCAACCACCTGGCAATACGATTCCACCAAGCGCCTGGCGAAAATGGACAACGATGCCGCACAGGCCAACATCGACCAGAACGGCAAGGACTGGTTTATCGAAGATGGGTTCTTGGTAACGCCGCAGGATGCCTCCTTCAAGATTAAAGCCGGGGCCGGTTATGTCTCGGGCAACCGTGTGAGCATGGAATATGACAGCTTCATCCAGGTACTGGAAAAGCCCGCGTTCATCTACCTCGACGCCTGGCGCGACGGCACCCCGACAGGTGAGTGGGAAACCAAATACAATTTCGTTGTCTCTGCTGATGAGCAGGACGACTATTTTGACGGTGCGACCGACCCCGCCACCCCGCACTTTGTCTGCAAAATCGCCCAGGTGATGGGGGATGGGAGTGTGAAGGATTTAAGGCCTGAGGGGGAGAGCGCGGGAAAAGAGTGGGTGAGAAAAACGGCTGTACAATATGTTGAGAATAAAATCGAGGTATTAAGCGGCGTTTTTGAAGCTGGCAGCATTGTGAAAACTTTAGGCTATTACAGTGCATTTGATGGGGGGGATGATGAATATATTATCAGCAAGGTCAAGATGCATGAGCTTGCATTCCAAACCAAAAATGGATTGTGGGCAAACAGCCAGGAACTAAAAAAGAAAGAAGTTGATATCAGGAAGTTTGGTGCAATTGCAGACTGTCCAAA
>NZ_JAKRFQ010000543.1 GCF_022347985.1 Photobacterium sp. OFAV2-7 | reverse complement strand
CAAGGCTGTAAAGCAGTTTTTAGATATGGCAGTCATGTGTAGCACCACTCCAGGATGATATTTACTAATGAAGTTTGACTCCAATTTATTTATTACGGAGTTAAACTTCAACAACCATGACTCAAAACAGCGATCTCAAGCCCACTTTTGACCGCAAACTTCACAATAAACGCGATCACGCGCAAATTTTACCGCCATAAGCACATATTGAAATGGAGTTACACTCCACACAAGGTTCTACAAAGCCATCCTCCATTCAGGATAAGCGGCGTATCTCAAACTAACAGACCAGACATGTTGGGTATGTTAAGTGTAGTTGGGATGAAAAAGCGGCTTCACTCTACAAGCAGAGATAATGCTTAAAGAAAAAAATGATGGGAGCTAAATGTGGGACAAGGCAAGTATTGGGAAAGGCTTAGCCTAAACCTCAGGCAACCTCAGGCAACCTCAGGCGAGAGCCGAGAGCCGAGAGCAAAACTGGCACAGAAACTTAAAGCCCGGCTTATTATCAATAGACCGGGCACTGTTCCATTAAAATTTGGCACTTAAATAGTGCTCTACTATGACTCCAGAGCTTTGGTTGTCTTTAGCTTCTTAACCTGAGCGCCGGAAACATCATCTCTGACCAGCAGCGTATACACCAAATCCAACACAAACAACTGAGAGATCTTGGTACCAATGGAGTCCCCTTGCAGTTTACCCTGGCGATTACCGTTCACCAATACCCAGTCGGCATGCTCAGTAATGGTCGAGCGCGGATTGTGGGTTATCGCAACTGTCTTGGCACCGGCCTCTTTCGCCAATTTCAACGCCTTGGCGGTTTCTGCAGAGCTGCCTGAATGGCTCACACCTATTGCCAAATCATCGGGCTGCAGTAACGCAGCCTTCATATACATAAAGTGATTATTGGTTAGTGCATCTACATTGTAGCCAATCCGCATAAATTTATTCTTGGCATCCTCTGCCGTAATACCGGACGAGCCTACACCAAAGAAATAGACAGCGCGCGAGGTTCGAATTTGCTCAGCCACTTTCTCTAACGTCGTAAAATCGAGCAAGTTAAGTGTTTCGGCTAATACACTGTTTATCGTGCTCTGCAGTTTCTGTCCGATCAGCTCGGCATCATCTTCCGGGGTGACATCGGTATCAAGAAGCGATTTCTCATTTTTGCTCTGGCTGGAGAGCTCAATGGCCAGTTCCATCTTAAAGTCCTGAAACCCTTTGAAGCCAAGCGTACGGCAAAATCGAATGATCGTCGCCTCACCGACATTGGCCGTTTGAGACAATTCCGCAATGGACAACTTGGTGACTTCAGCGGGATTGGCCAAGACAAAATCGGATATACGTCTTGCTGATGGAGTCAGGCTCTCATGCAGGCTGCCCATCATATCAAGCACTTTCCCTGCTTTTGCCGGAATATGTTGCATAACCATCCTTCTACCTCTGGCTATCGACTAACTCTGATTCGTTACAGTGATTTTCCCATGAGCTCCATTTGTTGTGAAGTATTACTCCGCAGATATCAAAAAAATATGCACCTAATCATCTTTGCCTCACCTGTTTTATCCTCTATTGTCGCAAAAATGAGGCTTTGTAAGCGGTGTCACACTTTTAAGCCACGGCGAAAAAAACCTTTCGTTCATGATTGTCAGATGAAACTTTACTCCATAGAATAAATCAAAACTCCGCTATCATTCTTTATTTTGAAGTTTAGCTTCATCACTTAGAGGTGCTACACAATGGAAAAACTCACAGGCCTTATCGCCGCTCCGCATACGCCGTTTGATGCTGACGGCAATGTTAACTTTCCCGTCATTGATCAAATCGCCCAGCACCTGATCCGCGATGGCGTTAACGGTGTTTATATCTGCGGGACGACGGGTGAAGGTATTCACTGTTCGGTTGAAGAGCGTAAGGCTATTGCCGAGCGCTGGGTCCGTACTGCCCAAGGAAAGCTGAAAATTACCGTCCATACCGGTGCCCTGAGTATTGTTGATACCCTGGAATTAACCCGCCATGCTGAAACGCTCGACATTTTTGCAACGTCTGCCATTGGCCCATGCTTCTTTAAGCCCGCCTCTGTCGATGATCTCGTTGACTACTGCGAACAAGTGGCCGCGGCAGCCCCTTCCAAAGGGTTTTACTATTACCACTCGGGTATGTCCGGGGTAAATCTGGATATGGAGCAGTTCCTGATCAAGGCTGAACCACGCATTCCGAACCTATACGGCCTGAAGTTTAATAGCGGTGATCTTTACGAGTACCAGCGCTGTCTGCGCGCCTGCAACGGCAAGTTTGATATTCCGTTTGGTGTTGATGAGCACTTGCCGGGGGCCTTAGCTGTTGGTGCAACCGGCGCTGTCGGTAGCACCTATAACTATGCCGCTCCTTTGTTCCATAAAATCATTGACGACTTCGCCAAAGGCGACCAGGCCGCCGTCTATAAAGATATGGACAGCGTTATAGCGCTGATCCGGGTACTCGTTCAATACGGCGGCGTCGCAGCCGGTAAAGCGGCAATGGCACTGCATGATATTGATGCTGGTGATCCTCGTCTCCCACTCAAGCCTCTTACCAACGAGCAAAAAGCAGACGTCGTCAGCAAAATGCGTGCGACAGGCTTCACCCAGCTTTAACAGAAAAGAGAACATAAAAAAACGAGGCCTCCGGACCTCGTTTTTACTTTTGACAATCTAGTGAATAAAGTTAACGCGTTTCAGGAAGATCCAAACCAAAATGCAGGTACGCACGCTGGGTCGCTATACGCCCGCGGGGAGTACGTTGCAAAAAGCCCTGCTGGATCAAATACGGTTCCAGCACATCTTCAATGGTATCTTTTTCTTCACCAATCGCTGCGGCCAGGTTATCCAAACCGACGGGACCGCCCATAAACTTATCGATAATCGCCATTAACAACTTGCGATCCATGTAGTCAAAGCCACTGCTGTCGACATCCAGCATATCCAGCGCTTTGGCAGCAATGTCCGGACAGATATGACCGTTCCCTTTCACCTCGGCATAATCACGGACACGTCGCAGCAATCGGTTGGCAATACGTGGTGTACCACGGGCACGCATGGCCACTTCCATCGCCCCGGCCTCTTCCATCGACAGGCCAAGACAGTTCGAGCTACGCTGAACAATATCCCTAAGATCATCCACCTTGTAGTATTCGAGTCGCTGGGTAATACCAAAACGATCACGCAGCGGTGACGTCAGCGAGCCTGCACGTGTTGTCGCGCCAATCAGGGTAAAAGGCGGCAAGTCAATTTTGATCGAACGTGCTGCCGGCCCCTCGCCAATCATGATATCCAACTGGTAATCTTCCATTGCCGGATATAAGACTTCTTCGACCTGAGGACTCAAACGGTGGATCTCATCGATGAAAAGGACATCGTTCTCTTCAAGGTTGGTCAGCAATGCCGCAAGATCGCCCGCCTTTTCCAGTACCGGGCCTGATGTCGTCCGGATACTCACGCCCATCTCATTGGCAACAATGTTCGCCAATGTTGTTTTACCCAGCCCAGGAGGGCC
>NZ_JAKRFQ010000542.1 GCF_022347985.1 Photobacterium sp. OFAV2-7 | reverse complement strand
CCTATACCGATGACCTTTGACCCGGATAGCTGTTGGTCAAAAAAGCTAATTTGCCAGATGACGACAAACATCAGATTGGTAAAGATAAGCGGTGCAAGCTGAGAGCCGGAATGTGCCAGGCGGTAGGCTTTTGCCCGGAACATTTGCGTACTGACGATACAGGCCGTGAGCAAGATGATAAGTGGAAAAGCGAGGTGCTGAATCTCGGAAGCTGACGATTGCATAATAGTGAAATCATTGCGGCTGATATCAACAAGAGCCAATGGAAGTATCAATAGCCCGGCAATGAGAAAGCACCAGCCATTGAGGGCTGCTGCTGGTAAGCTCCCTTTGCTGCCTTTGAATAGGGTCACTTGGGAGCAGGCGTTGAAGAACCCTGCTGCCAACCCTATAAGCAGAGCAGGGCGGAGTTCGATACCTGTGGGAGTACCTGCCTGAAGGATTACGCCAGTAAAGGTGAGTGCAAGACAGCTGAGAGTAATGGCTCTGACTGGTGTTTTTAGTAACAGTTTTTCTAACAAAGGTATAAAAAGGGGACCAGTACTAAACAGCACCACGCTTTCTACCAGGCTAAGGGTATCCAATGCGATCAGAAAACACATCTGACTGCCGACAACACAGAGCGAACGGATCAAAATCGTTCGCCAGTTGTCGCGATCCGGTATGGTCCAGCATGTCATCTTAAGTATAAGCAGCATCAGCAGTGCCGGAAGGAAAAAACGCAGAAACCCCAATACTTCCGTGCTAAACATGTCACTGAGCAGCTTGGCCAGCAAGCCGTTTAGTGAGAGGCTAAATGTCGATGCCAGCATGAAGAAAACGGGGCGTAGGTCGGTGGTCATTCTGGTCCTCCATCTGATGTTGCCTGAGCTAGCGGGTGATAAAGAAAGGCGCCGGAAGTAAAACTGGAATTCCGAAGTTGCTCAGTCAGGGGCTATAAACAGTCTAGTCAGCTTGTGTTGAGCAAAAAAGCGAATAATACTAACCAAAACTGTTAGAAAAACTTACATATGAGAAAGCTGATCCCACTGAAGTCTATTTATGCTTTTGTTGCCGTTGCTGAAACCGGAAGTATGACAGAGGCGGCCGATGTGCTGAGCGTGAGTCATTCGGCTGTCAGCCAGGCCATCAAGGCGCTGGAAGCTCAGCTGAACCTGCCGTTGTTTCGCCGCGTTGGCCGTCGGGTTGAGCTGAATCACGAGGGGCGAAAGTATTACCGCAAGGTCGCACCTGCACTGACCCAGATTGTCGAGGCCAGCGAATCTCTGGCCCGTGAGGGACAGGGGAATCGTCTAACTTTGAACATGGTCAACTCGCTGGCACTTCACTGGTGGATCCCCCGGGTGTCCGACTTCCAGCAGCTTGCTCCTCATATTGATATTCGAATCTCTAATCTTATTCAGGCTTTCGATCTGGACCGTGAAGGTGTTGATGTCGCACTGCTTCACGGCAAACCAGATGAGTGGCAGGAGTATTATTGCGAAAAGTTAGGTGATGACGAGCTGATTATGGTCTGCAGCCCGCACCTAATTGGTTCGAATACCCCTCCAAGGCCAGATGAACTGCTGGCCAGATATCCTGCGATATACGCAACCAATCCACGTCGCAAAAATGACTGGCAGGTATGGTGCCAGGCCAAGAAATTACCAATACCCGAGCAGCAGAAGAACCTGACATTTACCGCATCTATTCAGGCGGTGCAGGCAACGATCCGTCGACTTGGCGTATTGATCACCCATAAGCAGTTTGTTCGGGATGATATTAAGCACGGCATGCTGGTACAGGTTGGTCAGCCAGTACTCAACCCGTATCAAGAGTTCTATTTCGTTTGTACAGCCGAGAAGCTGAAGCTCGAAAGTGTGCTGACGTTGCGTAACTGGCTAAAAGGTGAGTTTGCGAAATAACTCCGTGTGAGCATGAGCACTTTGAGACTGTTTTGAGACTGTTTTGAGACTGTAGATACATAACGGATGCAGATAGGTTCGTTTTGTGTATTACCTGGCGCTTTGGTTCGATTAACAGCGTGAGAATTGGCATCTCACGGAATGTGATCCGGTGTATATTTTGGTGTGCTGGTGGTGTTTTTCTCTCACATTATAGAGGCCATGAACTTCATAATATTGGCAACTTAAGTATTGGATAATGCGGAAATACGATGACTGAAAAAGAAAAAATGCTGTCAGGTTTGATGTATCAGGCCTGGGATGCCGAGTTGCTAGCAGAGCGCCAGAAAGCCAAAGAGTTGTGTCATCAGCTAAATCACCTTAGCCCGAGTCAACCAGAGACCCGACAGGCACTTATTAGCGAATTATTAGGGCAAGAGAGCGATGCGTGCCTTGAATCGCCGTTTAACTGTGATTACGGCTACAACATCAAGGCGGGTAAAGGCTTTTATACCAATCATGGTTGTACAATCCTTGATTGTGCCCCTATTCATATTGGCGATAACTGCTTGCTGGCACCTGGGGTAGTCATAGCGACTGCCGGGCATCCGCTTGATCCGGTTGAGCGGGCTTCTGGCGAGGAGTTTGCCAAGAGCATTACCATAGGTAACGATGTGTGGTTTGGTGCCAATGTCACTGTGTGTCCGGGCGTGACGATTGGCGATAATGTGGTTGTTGGGGCTGGTAGTGTTGTTAATAAGGATTTGCCTTCCAACACAGTATGTGTCGGGTCGCCTGCCAAGCCAATCAAAGAAATTCCACCCAAGCAATAAATCTTCAGAGCTAAGGTGAGTGAGCAGAATCATTCACCTTAAATACCTATGATGGACTGTGCTCAAAAATCTCAAGGTTATCTGTTATTTCAACCCAGCTGGCTTTGGAAGCAAGTACTCCACTTTAAATAATCTCCAGGACGTCATTGAGAGGTTTGCGCATTTTTTGCGGCCAGTTTCCTTCTGCTGGGTAGCCGACAGTAACTAACATAACCGGAAGGATAGACGATGGCAGATTAAATGCTGATTGAACCGCCTCAGTGTCAAAGCCGCCAACAACGCCGGTGGATAGCCCTTGCTCGTCTGCCGCAAACATCAGGCTCATGGATGCAAGTGAAGCTGAGCGAATGGCCTCGTCTCTTCGAAGCTCTGAATTGTCTTGGTGCGACTCTGTCACCATACCGACCCATGTTGCCTTGATCTCTTCGGTGATGATACCTTCGCTTACCGATGGTTGAAGCGCGTCTTCTAGTGTTTTGTAGCCTTCCAGATCACCACAGACTATATAGGTCACTGAAGCATCTTTAACTTGTTGTTGCCCATATGCAGCCTGGCATAACTTGGATTTCTGCTCTTCGGAATGAACAGCAACGAATTTCCAGTTTTGTAGATTAAAAGCCGACGGTGAGTACGTTGCAAGCCTGACCAATTCAGAGATTGTTTCTGCAGTGATTTTTTTAGCCGGATCATATTTTCCGGTTGTTGAACGACTTTCTAAGTAATGTTGTATGCGTGAAGTATCCATTGATAAGTCTCCTTGAGATTAACTGTTATTCGATAAAACGTGTGTTGGCGTTTTCTTGGCCTTATTCGATTGATT
>NZ_JAKRFQ010000055.1 GCF_022347985.1 Photobacterium sp. OFAV2-7 | reverse complement strand
TAATGGCGCCTACCTTGCCCCGGGGTTCATTGATGTCCATAGCCATGCGGATTTGGCCACGTTCATGCCTAAGGGCTTTAAGCCCAAAGTGCTTCAGGGGATAACAACCGAACTGGTTGGGCTTTGCGGATTGGGTGTTGCTCCTTTGCCCAAACATCTGCAGCCAGAACTCCGGGACCGGCTTATCATAGGGAACCCACCAGTTGACTGGAACTGGGATGATTATGCTAGTTACTGCCACTCACTGAGTCAGCATGGGCTCGAGGTGAATCTGTCAGCGTTTCTTCCTCATGGCTTGTTGCGCTATCAAATTTGTGGCAATAGTCATTTCCCCATGAGTTCACAGCAGCGCTGCCAGCTGGCAAAGTTAACCGATGAAACGTTGGCTGCTGGGGCCAGAGGGATCAGTCTTGGGCTTATTTACCATCCGGCATTATTTAGTGATAAGGAAGAATTACTCACCGTTGCACAGGTTGCTGCTCAACATCGCAAGCCGCTTGTTGTTCATGTACGTAGTGAGAGTGACGAGGTTCTGGAAGCTGTACAAGAGATGGTTGCCATCTCACAGCAAGCGGGCTGCCAGTTACATATTTCCCACCTAAAATTGATAGGGCGACGTAATGCCGCCAAAATTGACTCGTTACTGGCGTTGATTGATCGTCACAATCTGACCTTTGACCAATATCCATATCATTACGGCAGTACGACGTTGTTTTCGATTTTGCCTCCTGCACTTATTCGTACCTATGCGCCGGATGAGTTAATGAATGCATTGAATACTCAACCAATCAGACGACAGGTTAAGGATTGGTTTTCAGAGCGACTGTTACCTCAGGCGGGTGAACCATGGGATAACCTGCCTGCTTTGGTAGGGGGGGAGAACATTCTGATATGCGAGGTAGAAACACAGTCAGCAAGGCAATGGCTGGGACAATCGGTATCAGAGTGTGCCCGGCAAACGGATCAGCACCCGGTAGACTTTGTGCTGGATCTTCTTGTCAGTGAGCGCGGCAATGTACGAATGATTGACTACTTCATGGATGAAGCGCTGGTGGAGCGTATTTTTACCCACCCGAGGGGGATGGTCGGTACTGATACCATTTTCGGCGGTCAGATCCATCCAAGGGTAAGCGGGACTTTCCCCCGAATTATTAATCAGTTTGTTAAGAATAAGCAGCTTCTCCCCTTAGAGCAGGCTATTCATAAGATGACAGCGCTGAGTGCAGAGACTTTTGGGTTGCGCAAGCGTGGTAAAATTGCCCCTGGCTACTATGCTGATATCAGTTTGTTTGGTGCGGATTTCAGCGACCATTCGACAATAGATCAACCGGATGCCTTTGCCCGCGGGCTCAGAGAACTATGGGTAAATGGCTGCCGGAAAGTGGCTGGTGGAGAGTATTTGGAAACACGTTCAGGCCAGCTGTTACATCACTGGACGGATAATAGGCTTCTGTAGCGCGACGTGAGTTGCAATAATGGATTAAGCGGTTAAATAATCAGCATTTATTTCCAATAATACTTGCCTAACATCCAGTTCGTGATAATTTCTCCTCACTGTTTATTTATGGGATGACTACCATGCCAAAGGCAAGTGAAATTAAAAAGTTTGCAGCTATCGAACATAACGGCAAAGTGTATCTTGTTAAAGAGATCAGCAAGTTGACACCAAGCGGCCGCGCAGGTGCAAGCCTTTACAGAATGCGTCTGTATGATGTTGCTACAGGCGTGAAAGCTGATGAAAGCTTCAAAGCAGATGAGATGATCAACCTGGCTGATTTCAGCCGCCATCAGGCATCTTTCTCTTACATTGACGGTGATGAGTATGTCTTCATGGATGATGAAGACTATACACCGTACAACTTCAATAAAGAGGCGATTGCCGAAGAGCTTCTGTTTATTACCGAAGAAACCAAGGGTATTCAGGTTTTGACTGTTGATGGTTCTCCAGTCGCGATTGAACTGCCTGCAACTGTTGACTTGGTGATTGTTGAAACCGATCCTTCGATCAAAGGTGCATCGGCAAGTGCTCGTACTAAGCCTGCTGTACTGTCAACTGGCCTTACTGTTCAGGTGCCTGAGTACATTGCCAGCGGTGAAAAGATCAAGGTCAACACTGCCGAGCATAAATTCATGAGCCGTGCTGATTCTAAGTAATCGACAGACTCTTTGAGCTGGTTATTAAAAGCCCAACCGGTGAATGCTCACTGGTTGGGCTTTTCTGTGGCTGCTGCTCAGTTTTAGTGGCAGGTTTTGACTTGCTAATGGTGCATTTTAAAACTCAGCTTCAACCTGGAATTGCATGAACTCATTGGTAATGGGATGAGTCAGTTCCAGTCTTTCTGCGTGCAGGTGAAGACGGTTGGCTTTTTTGCCGTAAAGGTCATCACCAATCATCGGCATATGCAGGCCTTCAATATGGGCACAGTGAACGCGAAGTTGATGGGTACGCCCTGTTTTAGGGTACAAATAGACCTTAGTTCGTGCGTTCTTTCGCTCAATAACTTCCCATTTGGTTTCTGCTGGCTTGCCGTGCTGGTAGCAAACTAACTGGCGAGGGCGGTCATCAATATCGCCACGCAAAGGCAGCTTAATAATGCCTTCGTCTTGTTCAATCAAGCCGTCGACCAAGGCAACATAGCGCTTTTGCACGGTACGCTGGATGAACTGCTTCTGCAGGCTTTTATTTGCCCGGTGGCTTAATGCAATAACCATCAACCCGGAGGTAGACATATCGAGGCGATGAACAATAAGCGGCCCCGTTGCTTCTGGAAACTGTTGCTTCATCCTTAGGTATACAGAATCTTCAATGGTTTTTCCCGGTACCGATAGGAACTCAGCAGGCTTGTTGACCACAGTCATATCATTATCCTGGTAGATAACCTCGACGGTTTTTCCTTCGCAAGGATTAACCAGTAACGGGTTTTCATCCATTTCAATACCGTCCAGCATATGTTCCAAAATCGGTTGGCATTTACCTTTGCAGGCTGGGTAGAAGTTTTTATGCTGCCTGATCTCAGATTTTGGTGATGAGCCCCACCAAAACTCAGCCATTGCCAGCGGCTTCATTCCCCATTTGAAAGCGTACTGCAACAACTTGGGGGCAGCGCACTCACCGGCACCTGCAGGTGGAACTTTGCGGGTGGTATCGACAAACAGTTCATTGAGATCTTTCTCGATGCCGTCTACGTTAAGGAAACGGTATTGGGCAAACAGCTTCTTTTGCAGCTCAGATGAGAGGGACTTACGCTTGGCCTTGAGCTCGTTTACTTCATCAGTAAGCTCATTAAGTTGATGTTGCAAAGCGCCTAGGCGTGATTCCCAATGTAGCTTAAGATCTCGCAGTTGCAGCTTTTCAATCACACTTTCTTGGCTAAGTCGCTTTTTCAGCTCTTGAAGCTCATCTGATGAAAGGGCGGTTCCGTTGGCCCGTAGTGCCTTTCGTGTTTTGCGCCCTTCGACCATACGGCTTCGGTGAGCTTCCAGTTGTTTGCGGCTTTCGGCTTGTTCTTGTTTTAGGCTTTGGCGAGTTATCTCAATCTCGGGATTACTCGCTAGCTCTTTGATAACTGCAGTGAGTTTGTTGATTTCTAACTGCTCACTAAGAAAGAAGCTATCTTCGGCCAGCATATCGAACACCGGTGGAACAAAGTGTGACAGCAGGTTTTGATCAGCCATTTTTCCAGAAAATGCAGAGAGGTAGCCAATCTCTCCTTGCTCATTTTGAACCAGCAGGACACCAAACATCTTACCAATAGGCGCGGTTTTGTCCTCGGAAAGGCCAAAATTATGCTGCCACTCGGTTTGCGTTTCCAGGTGGTGCTGTAACTCTTTCGCCGCCAGCAAACACAGAGGATGAGGCTCATAGTAGAACGGAAACGTAAAACGCTCCGGCAAGCTATATGTGTCAATCGATTCTTTAAACGGCGTAAAACAATGTTCCGGGGAGTGCATATGCTGATCTATTGTGATGATGTTTAACCCTAGGAGCATGCAGCTCACAGGGGAGTAAGGCGGCGATTCTAACCTTTCGGCGTTGAGATATCACTATAGGATGGTGAATTCTTATTGTTTTGCTCTATTGCGCTAACTTCTATCAGGGACAAGTTAGCGTGATTTATGCCTGCTATTGATTAGCTGTTCATTGTTTTGCGTCGAAGGTATTTCTTCTGCTTGTATTGTGCGAACTATTGATGATGCATAACTGGAGTGCATGTATTTTCTCTGGGAATTCCCCCTTAAGTATGATTTGTTTGGCGAATATCAAATTTAATATCCAACTGGTTGGTATTATACCGCGTTCATTTAATCAAGAACGTACTGACCTGTTGCATTGAGCGGCTTCTACTTTTACAGGTTGGTCTTACAGTCAAAATTATAGGCATTTACGCTTGCTACCTGCGGAGATGTATTAGTTTTATGCAGTATTAATGGAGTAATTATGAAACTTAGGGCTTTATTTCTGTCCGTTTTTTTGATCTTGCCAAGCCTGGCCTTTGCAGAAACGGCAAGCAACGAATCTGATGAAGATGCATATTATGAGTGGGCGTCGAAAGTCTGGGATTCGCTTGACCGCCAGAAAGGTAAAATAGAACTACCCAGCGCTATTGCAACCCTAAACATCCCGGAAGACTTTTATTATTTATCGTCCAGTGACTCAGAAACTGTTTTAGTTGATGTCTGGGGGAACCCTCCGGGACAGAACACTCTGGGTATGATTTTTCCTGCCGGTTCGACACCATTTGATAATGACTCATGGGCGGTGACGATTCGTTATGAGGAAGATGGTTATGTATCTGATAGTGATGCAAATGATATCGACTATACCGAGCTGTTAGATAAGATGAAGGCTGATGTCGTGGAGGAAAGCCAGGTTCGCGTCGACCAAGGTTATGAGCCTATCGAGCTAATTGGCTGGGCTGCTGCGCCTCATTATGATTCTCAAACCCATAAATTACATTGGGCGAAAGAGATTAAATTTGGTGAAGATGACATTAATACACTTAATTACAATATCAGAGTGTTGGGTCGAAAAGGTGTCTTGGTCTTAAACTTTATTGCGGCAATGGATCAAAAAGAACTGATTGAATCAAAGTTAGATTCAGTGTTGGCAATGGCAGAGTTTGATCAGGGGTCAAGATATATCGACTTTGATTCCAGTACCGATCAAATGGCTGCGTATGGTTTGGGTGCCTTGGTGGCAGGTAAAGTAGCGACTAAAACCGGGCTCTTGGCTGCTGCTTTAATGTTTCTTAAGAAGTTTGGCTTGGTTATTGTCGTTGGTGTCGGTGCCTTCTTTAAAAAGCTCTTTAAGCGAAAAGAGTCATAAGGTTATATCAAGCTTATTGTCCGTAAGAAACCTTGTCAGGCTGTACGATTATGCAGCCTGACTGGTAATTCAAATTAGAAAACTTTGATGGCGAGATTTAACGTTAATCACGCAATAATTAACTTAATTTATAGGTTGCTTACTAGAACTAGAACTAGAACTAGACCTAGAACTTTCAACCCCTAAAGAGCGCCACATTATCTTCTCTCCGGTGTTTAGAAAGGCCAATATTGCTCCTGGCGGAATTGGCAATTGGTTGTCAGTTGTTACTGTTTGCTTTGAAAAGTTGGCGATTATCTTGCTGCCGTCACTAAAAGTCGTTTGTTGCAGTAGTCCTTGTTTATCCAGCCAGGTGAAATCAATTAAAGCCTTGTTCCATAGCTGTTGGTGAATAGGGGCAAAGCCTTTTTGATAATGGGCTAGTGCCTGCAATCGAGGAGCGTCTACACTATTGGCCTCATCTCGACTCAGGTGCACCATTGCCGGGGTGTTGTACAACATGCTGGTCAAGTCACGTTCAATCTGTACATTGCTGAACTTCAGGCTGTCGCTATGCCAGTGATGGCTGTTAATGACTTCATCATGAAATACGGCTTGGTACAGCGGGATTCGGTACTGAGGCGCAAAAAGCAGTGTCCTGTAGGGCTCCTTCACCTCTGCCGATTTAAAGAAAAAGTCTGGCTTCTGATCCGGATACCAGGCACCTAAAAAGTAGGGGGAGCGGCGATTGCTCTTCATGTCCGGATCTGTCCAGCCAAAGCCGACTGTTTCCATTCCGTGGGCGAAGGCGATCCCCTGAGTTGTCAGGCTGTTACCGTCTTCGGAGCCTAGCAGGATCTCTGGTAAAGATGAGATCCATTGCATCCGGTCATTAAACGCTGTGAGCATCTCAGCTTGGCTCATTCCACTGTTAAGAGCACTGTAATCTTCTCGGGCCATCGCCGTCGCATCAACATCTAAAAACAAACTGTTAAAGTGCCCGTAGTGGATGATGTCTTTGATTCGTTGTTCAACATACTTTCGATGACAAGCTGGGTTGAGGTAAAAGCCATTGCCGCGAAAGCCTTTTTGCTTTTCTCCGTTAGCATTTTCAATAGCGCAGGATTCGCGCATTGATTTTGGTAGCTGGGCAGTGAGCCAAGTATCATTTACGCCAGGCGCTATCGCTGTGTTGTAGGAGTCATAGCTACCGACAAGGTACCCAGCTGCTTTGGCTTGGTCGATGACCTGAGGTTGGTAGAATGCTGGCATCCAGTTATCGAAACCCAGCCATAGCTTTTCCAAACCAGCTTCTTGCAGGTTATTGACCATATCTTTGGAAATCGCTTGCCCCCATCGCTCTGAGGAGATCAGGTACCGAGCAGCGTGTTCGTTAAGCCAGGCCTTGCGCTGTCCGGCGGTTTGATACTGCTGCTTTATATTATTGGTGTCTTTCGTAACGCTGTCTTCAGTAATGGCTTGGGCAGGAAAGAGGTTGTTAACCGACTGATTAATGCTCTCAACCAGTAGTCGCTTATGGTAACGACTTAGCCAATCACTGCCTTGGCGCAGAGGTTTGAGTTCCTTTCTTGCATCACGGGTTGTCTGGAGTGTTGCTTGGCTGAAGTACCACTCCTTTAACCCCCACCAGTCTTTGACATCTTCAACCGCAAGGACATCGCGTCCAAACAAATAGACGTGACTGGCACCAATCAGCTTGTTTAACACTGGGTTATTGATGAGCTTGGTTGATAGCGGTTGGGAGAGGTTTTGTTGAATGCGCCATTCCCGATACTGCTTCGCGCCGGAAAGGGGGTCATCACCCAGAGCGATCTTAACGCTAAAAGGCTGCTTCTGGTTTAGTACCGTAAACTCATGCTTAGCCTGCATGTCCAGTTTTTGTTGTGCAGCCGAGAAGTTCAGCGCATTATTCGTAGCTGTAATCAGTTGATAGTTAATAAATAAGCCGTTTTGTTCAATGGTCCAAAATGGCATCTTTAGATCTTGGGTGGTGCTAGAACCTGAATAGTTTTCGCTTAGGTAGCGTATCCAGACTTGGTGGTCGGTTGGTATGCGCATCCCTTCGTTGAAAGGAATCAACAGGGTTTGCGCTTCTTCCTCGGCGAGATCGAACCAGGATAACTTGATTGGTTGATTACGCTTGATGGTTGCTTTTGGGCTGACTGTAAAATCTAGCCTCAAGCTTTCGCCAAGCGTGGCATTCACTCGGATGTTGCTGGGTTTGAGCAACCAGTGCGCCTGATTTTGACTCGGCTGAATCAACCCAGTTACTTTCTGCGACTGGCCGTTGATTGTCAGAGCTGGTTGGTTTACTAAAAGGTTTTGTGTCAGGCTTTGCCAGTTAATCTGCAAGTTACTCGGATTGATATAAATATGTTGATTGTTGTACGTCAGCTCAATATCAGTGCTGTGTGCTGAGAAGCTGATAGCAGCCGCCAAAAGCGTGACTAATGGTATAAATGTTTTCATGGAGACTATCTTGTTATGAATTTGCCTCCATTAAAGGTTATATCTGGATTTGTTTTGTCACCTGTATGTCTCTATTCCTGAGACAGGCAGGCTTAAGCGCTGGACATATTCCACTTTGATTCTACCTTGGTATTCATACTGGCTCACTACTGCACTTAGCCATTCTGCTTTAGCTGGTAGGCCTTCAGGTAACTGAGCATGGTATTGTTTGTTGTTAGCAATAGTGACTGGATTAAGTGCCATAAGGGACGGTCTTTCAAGCAAGTTATATTGATTATCAAGCCATTGCCAACTGGCAGTGGCTGGTGAACATGAAACAGTCTGGTCGGGAGGAGAGATGAGCAGTGACTCAAAAGCCCGGTCTGTCGAAGGTTGGAGCCATGACTTGCTCTCAAATGAGGAGATCAACAAAGGATAGTAAGTGCCATTGATAGATAGCTGATAAAGACCTGCCTTGGGTTCGTTCAAGAGTTCGTTGCTTTCAAATTCGTGGTATTCCTTGGTTGGCGTGGGGATCGTTGCTGTTAGAAGCTGTCGGCTATCTGCATCAAAGAGCTGTAGCTCAATGGGTTGACTGACTTTTTCAGCTGATAGCTTAACCTGGTAGCCTTGGTTAGTTGCGTTGCCTTTACGGATAATGGATAAGCTGATCTCTGCTGCTATTGAAGCTGTACTTGTGAGTTGTCTGCCGCACTGAGTCTCAGTCAATACAGCCTGTTTAACTGGCCGCCAATAATGCTCCTGAATAGTGTTCTGGCTCAAGCTTAGCTGGAGCTCTTGCCATGCAAGCATTGCATTGCCCTCAACTAGGGCCGAGTAGCTGGCTTGTAGTGGGGTATCGGGAAACCAATCACTGGCTAAAACGACAGAAGTGCTTAAGGTGCCAGTCAGTATGCTGGAAATAATGAAAGTTAGTTTTTTCATGCGCACTTTACCAATCGATAACCAACACCGCGTAATGTTTCAATGTCCAGTCCGGGTAGTTTTTGTCGAATGCGCAGAACATGATTGTCCACGGTTCTGGTGGTAGGAAAAGCCTGGTAGCCCCAGATCTTATTGAGCAGCTCTTCACGATGAAATACACGGCCTTGGTTTTGCACTAACATCAGCAGCAACTGGAATTCTTTCGGTTTTAGTTCAACACTGCATCCGTTGTCGGTAACAACCTGATTCGCAACATCGATAACCAGTTGCTGGTACTGGACCGCACTTTGCCCCAAAGGGCGGAGCTGTGCATGGATACGTGCTAACAGTTCTTGGTGGGAGAATGGTTTTAGAACATAATCTTTCGCGCCTGCCATTAACCCTTCAACACGCTGGTCAACATCGACTTTGGCCGTGAGGATGATGACAGGAAGTGCTTTTAGGCTGAGCCATTGAGGCAGAAAAGTGACACTGTCTCCCTCAGCCAACTGACGATCAAGGATAACCAAATCGGCACGATACCAGTGCTTTTCAATGTGTTTGATGTTGGTGAGCCATTGGCACTCAAACCCTTGCTTCGTCAGGTATTCATTGAGCCCTTCGCCGAGTAGTTTGTCATCCTCGATAAGCAGAATATGGTTCATAACGGTAACTCCAATATACAACGAGTCGGCTTGCGCAGGCAGATAAGCTTTCCCCCCATTTTTTTCATCAGACGTGACACGATAATGAGGCCTATACCCATATTTGCCTGATGTTTTGGCTGACTGAACATACCTAGCCAGCGTTTTGCAGAGCTAGGGAACTCTCCTTGGTCACCAACCTGAATATGCAGTACTTTGTTAACCTTAACTTCTATAGTGATTTGGCCTTTACCATGCTGCTGGGCATTCTTGGCGAGGTTGTCGAGGCAAATCCCAAGCCAGTAGTAGGGCAGTTCGAGCTCACGATCTTCGTTTAAGGCGTAGTTAAGCTGGTGTTTATCCAAACAGTGCTCAAGCCAGTCGGAAAGATAGGCGCGCTGGCGTTGAAATTGCTCTTTCGAATTAGTGGTTAAATACCCTTTGCTGGTTTCGGTGAGTTGAGCCAAGCGCTGGTGGTCGGCCATTAAGCGCCACACTGCCTGCTGTGTTTGTTCATTCTGGTCATCGAACTGCTCACGAAATAATTCAACAGTTAAGCCTAGGCTTGTAATTGGGGTTCGAAGCTCATGGGTCAGAAGCTGAAGGACAAATTGCCTCTCTTTAGCATTTTGTCGGCGTTGGTATAGGCTGCGAATTAACAGAGAAGCAATAACCAAGGCGCTAAAAATTAACGCCCAGCGAGCCCATTGTTTTTCTGGTGTGATCGCCGTTATACAAAGGTTACTATAACGAAATGAGCAGCTTGTAGCTGTGCTATCAGTGAGTTTTAATTGCATTGACTCAGCAAGAGGTTGCCATTGGCTTGCCTTAACTACCTTCCAATCTAACTCATTGTTTATCCACAACTTATTCTGCTCATAGAGATAGGCGCGATAGCCTGACAGCAAAGCATCTACACCTTTTGTCGATAGTGGGCGCAGCTGCGAATGAAGTGGGTGAGCAGCATTGGCCAGAGTTAACTGTCTCTTATGATGAGAGAGAAATTCTTGGGTCTCGGGGTGATCCTTGCCTAGTTTGTTTTCGAGTGATGCTAAATATCTATCGGCATAGCTGCCTCCGGCCGGGTGTAACAAGGCTTGGTTATCAAACCACGCACTGGCCAATGGTGTCCTTTGACACA
This sequence comes from Photobacterium sp. OFAV2-7, assembly GCF_022347985.1. Lineage (GTDB taxonomy): Bacteria > Pseudomonadota > Gammaproteobacteria > Enterobacterales > Vibrionaceae > Photobacterium. The sequence continues at coordinate 2,395 of NZ_JAKRFQ010000055.1, read as the reverse complement.
GTGAAAGCTCAAACTTGGCGGCAGCTTGTAATGCCGGGGTTGCGATTGATATGTGAGGATCTTTGCAGCGCTGACTGATTTGCCAGAGCTGTTGGATTTCTTGCCAGTGAAATTGCTTGAAGTCGGGATACTGGCTGCTACTCAGTAGTAACGGCTTCGGGTAACGGTTAAGCTCAGTTTGACTAACAACATGCTCGGAGGGAAGTTGGCTCGCTTGTTGATAAAACTGCTGCCATAAGGTTTGTAGGTTGATCGCACTCTCTTTAGCGACAGTCGGCAAACTACATAGGCTAACGATAGCCAGAAAGCCAAGGTGTTGAATGCGATTCATAATTTGGATGAAAGCAGCAAATAAAGGCAATATTATCTTGTTTTAAAGCCTGTTTGTAACCTCTGTGTCAACATTGCCGCTATTAAGTCTGTTATCGAGACTCCCTAGTTCGTAAAGAAGTCCTATGGCCCGGCTCCCATTACGTATACTTAGATGAAACGTGAATAAAGGAGAAGAACATGGCCCAGGTCAATCCTACGTTTGAAGATATTGTTAATGCTAACAAACAATATTCTCATATTTTCAGTTTGGGCGATGCCGCTGGTATGGCAAACCTGTATACAGAGAATGGACAGTTCTTATTGCCAAACAGCGACTTCGTAACGGGAAGGTTAGCATTGCAGTCAACATTTCAAACTCTTATGGACTCAGGTATTAGATCCGTACAGTTAGAAACACTCGAAGTCGAGGACTATGGTGATACGGCCACTGAAGTGGGCAAATATATTCTTGAAGGTGATGGTGGCAATATGCTGGACAAGGGCAAGTATGTTGTTATCTGGAAAAAAGAGGCCGGACAGTGGAAATTGCACCGAGATATTATAAATAGCAGTGTAGTCGATTAATAAGCTTCTTTTTTAGTTTTTGAATAGATCTTTAGTGCGGTATTTGGTGATTATGATGAAATAAAGCGGGAGAAATAAAAACGAGTATGAACGCTCTGCTTATTCATACAACTCACTAAGGCGTTGTGGGAACACAGCGCCTTATCAGAAATAGAAGAATTCGTTATGTTGCAGTCTGATCATTCCTCATGACTGACGTTTTTTTCTAACGTATAGCTCTTTATATACCTTCGCAATTAACTGTTCATCTTCACCTAAGATCTCAAGCTTAAATTCTGGATGATATTTTTCACCATTCTCAGTGTGCTTAATGATGTCATCTAGCTCGTCTTGCGAAATAGTTAATACGCAGTGAATAGGTTTTTTGGTGGCTTTAACAAATTCGATATGCGCACTTTTATCCCAAACAATGTAGTCTCGCCCTAACAGGTTGGTCAGCATCAATGCTAGGTGAGGATCAACCATAGAATAGATACTTCCGCCAAAATGGGTGCCAAATGCATTTCTGTTGTACCAGCGCATTTGCAGCCTGACTTCAACCTGTCGCCAATCTTCTTTGATATAGGTAACTTTTACACCAGCTCCCAGATAGGGCGGATAGAGATTGATTAATCGCTTAAAGATTGCTGGTGATGATAACGTAGACTTTCGTTGTGGTTTGGATGGCTTCTGAATAATAGAGGTAGGTTCTTTACCTTTACCTGCTGTAAGAATTGAGGGAGGAAAGTAATCACTAAAGAAATCAGAAGTCCATGACTGGTTTTGTGAGTATCGATTTCTTGAAAACAGGCTCTTTATGATACGTAACATTCGATGACCTTTTATTTATAAAATCAGAATGACAGCAGTTCTTTCTATGTTTAGTACTTTTAATTTGAGTTTTCTCAATCTTTTCTGGAATAAGCTAGGTTCCATTATGGAACTTATGGATAAAGATACGGTTCCATAATGGAACTTGTCAAGCGACGATGTTAAATTGTGACGGGATCCTCTAGAATCCAAGCATTAATTGTTAGGTGCTCTGTTATGCGTTGGGATGAAATAAACAGTAAGACTTGCTCTATGGCTAGAGCAATTTCAGTGTTTGGTGATCGTTGGACACTGTTGATTTTAAGAGAGATTTTCCTCAAGGTGCGTCGTTTTTCCGAGCTTCAACGTACACTTGGCATCAGCAAGCACCGACTTTCAGACCGACTAAATCGTCTGGTTGACGATGGTGTGCTGTACAAGGAGATGTACGATGAGACCCATAAACGCTTTGAATATAAGCTAACAGAGAAGGGACTCGATCTTTATCCCATAATCATAATGATCACGCGATGGGGGGATAAGTGGTTGGTTGATGAAGATGGTGTCACGTTGGAGCATATGCACAAAGGCTGCGAGCAACCAGCGAACCCTAAAGTTTGCTGCTCACAATGTGGGGAGGAAATGAATGCACGGAACTCTTACGCAGTACCGGGGCCGGGGATCCTAAACAAAATTGAACGCAATGAAG
>NZ_JAKRFQ010000541.1 GCF_022347985.1 Photobacterium sp. OFAV2-7 | reverse complement strand
CTTATCGGCCTGTCGTACCTTACCCTGATAACCTTGCTTGCTGGCACCGGTAAACGCCCCCGGCGCATAACCGAAGAGCTCCGACTCAATCAGATCCTGCGGCAACGCACCACAGTTAACCGCTACCAGTGGGCCGGTATGACGCTGGCTTTGGCTGTGCAGCTGTTTGACAAACTCTCCCTTGCCGACCCCCGTCTCGCCCAAAATCAGCAAGCTGACATCTTTGTTAATCAACTTACAGGCCTGCTGCCAGGCCTGCTCCATACGGCTGTCACCAAAATGGAGCGGGCAGGATGGTGAATATACCTGAGATGAGCGGGTTGAAGCCGCTGCTTTATGGATTGGCTGACGACTAAACACCAGATCACCAGAAGGAACCAGTGAGCGACTGACAGTTTGCAGCGTGTTGTCCATCAAAGCATCGATATGACACCCCAGTATCTGCTGCTGATCCAGCAAGCGGGCTGCAACGGCGTTATGAGCGACTACATGGCCCGCTTCGTCGGCGATAACAATACCCTGCCAACCGCTGTTTAGCAGTTGCTTGTCAAATGCTACATCGACCCTGATTTTGCCATTGGGTACCTGGCACAATAGGCAGTTCTCAATTAATTGCACCATATTCTGAATTAGCATCCGGGTCTGTTCCGAATGCACTTTCTGTTCGCTAGTGATATCAAGCACCCCCAGCAACTCACCGGAAGGGCTGAACAGCGGCCCGGCCGAACAACTGATAAACCGGTGTTTACGAATAAAGTGCTGATCTCCCACTACCATCACAAAGCGTTGGTCGGCCAGTGCCGTTCCGATAGCATTGGTACCCTTCAGGCTCTCCTGCCAACAAACGCCCGACTCAAGGGCAATACTAGTCAGGCGTTGCTCAAACCGAGACTGCCCCCATGCACCGATAATCACGCCCTCCCGGTCAGTCAAAATCAGGCGGCTGTTGGTACCGGCAAACATCTGGTTAAACAGGGGGACGGCCAGCTTTTCAACCGCCGCCGTCAAATGCTTCGCTTGATACTGCCGCTGAACGAGCTGATCACGTTCGATCCGGACATGTTCCGGAGCGTGCTGCTCGTCAAGCCCAGCCTGCTGGCTACGACGCCAGGATTGTTCCAGCCAGTCATGCTGGGGAGAGTCAACGAATGAGTGCATAGATTAACTGTTCCATGTTGTCACAGAGCAAGTGTGCCATTTTGTAACAGTTGAACATTTTCAACAGCCTGGCGTTCTTACCCTTGAATGCAGAGGTTATCTCATAAAATTTTATTAATCATAGCGTTACATTTTATTAACAACAAGTCTGTAATTCTGGCCTGCTGTTTGCGTAGTAAGAAAGTAGAGCAACACAACAAAACATGCTTAAAAACAATTAGCTGTATCAATGCAGCCACTATTTCGTGAACAGAAGCAAAGAAGGAACGACCTATGATCTACGCGCAACCAGGAACCGACAATGCTGTTATTACATTCAAGCCTCAGTACGACAACTATATTGGCGGAGAGTGGATTAAGCCTGTCAGCGGAGAGTATTTCGATAATGTCTCGCCAGTAAACGGCGAAGCCTATTGTCAGGTTGCCAAGTCAGGCGAAGCCGACATTAATCTTGCACTGGATGCCGCCCACAATGTACGCGCCACTTGGGCTGCTACCAGCGTTACCGAACGTGCCAATATCCTGCTAAAAATCGCCGATCGTATCGAACAGAACATCGAAATGCTGGCAGTTGCCGAAACCTGGGAAAACGGCAAGCCGGTACGAGAAACCCTTGCAGCCGACCTACCACTGGTCGTTGATCACTTCCGCTATTTTGCCGGCTGTATCCGGGCACAGGAAGGATCTGCTGCCGAACTGGACGTCAACACGGCAAGCTACCACTTCCCGGAGCCTATCGGTGTTGTCGGCCAAATCATTCCGTGGAACTTCCCGATGCTGATGGCAGCCTGGAAACTGGCTCCGGCGCTAGCGGCTGGCTGTTGTGTCGTTCTTAAACCTGCTGAACAGACACCGACATCAATACTGGTATTAATGGAAACTATCGGTGATCTGATCCCGGCAGGCGTGGTTAACATCGTCAATGGCTACGGCCATGAAGCCGGTCAGGCGTTAGCTACCAGCAACCGCATTGCCAAGCTGGCCTTTACCGGTTCGACCGAGGTCGGCAACCACATCCTGAAATGTGCAGCTGACAGCCTGATCCCATCCACCGTTGAGCTTGGTGGTAAGTCACCAAACATCTACTTTGCCGATATCTTCGATCACGAAGATGCCTATCTCGACAAGTGTATCGAGGGAATGCTGCTGGCCTTCTTTAACCAGGGCGAAGTTTGTACCTGTCCTTCTCGAGTCTTGATCCACGAGTCTATTTACGATGAATTCATCGCCAAAGTTGTCGAACGCGCACAAAGCATCAAACAAGGCAATCCGCTGGATACCGACACCCAGGTTGGTGCACAGGCATCGAAAGAGCAATTCGACAAGATCCTGAGCTATCTGGAAATCGGTCGCAACGAAGGCGCTGAAGTACTGGTCGGCGGCAGTGCCGTCGAGCAAGGCGGCGATCTGGAGCAAGGCTACTACATCGCGCCGACCATGCTAAAAGGCAACAACAAAATGCGGGTGTTCCAGGAAGAGATTTTCGGCCCGGTCATTGCTATTACTACTTTCAAAGATGAAGCCGAAGCACTGGAAATTGCCAACGATACCGAGTACGGCCTTGGTGCAGGAGTATGGACCCGGGATACCAATCTAGCCTACCGCATGGGCCGTCAGATCGAAGCAGGCCGGATCTGGATCAACTGCTATCACGCCTACCCGGCACATGCTGCTTTCGGCGGTTACAAGAAGTCCGGCATCGGCAGAGAAACTCATAAGATGATGCTTGATCACTACCAGAATACCAAGAACCTTCTGGTCAGCTATGACGTCAACCCATTGGGCTTCTTTTAACCCTTTTTCCCAACCTTAAACCATACGGTTCATCCCTCCAGCAGGCCTAATCCCTACAGGCCTGCTGATTATTGAGTCAAAAACAACTCATATCTACGCTATATATCATCACTGCTACCTTATTCCTTTGAATATCGGTAACAAAATGTAAATAACGACAGCTTTACGTGCCAGACGCATGTAATATTCAGCGCGTATAAAGCTAGTGGTTGAGAAACTACGCGAGTATTGTTTTATTGAAGGGGTATCACGTATGGAATGCCAATGCACCCAAATCGTCCGTGTAAAGCGGAATTTCTGGCAGCGTATGGTTTATAAGTCCATCCACCGCTGCACACAGTGCGGACGAGTATTTAAGCTATAAACATGGCTCTGCCAGAGCAAAATAACTAAAAATAGAACGGTGCATATCGAACATCGTCATTGGCTATCAAGCCCACAAGAAGCAAACATACAAAGAAAAAGCCACTTTTAGTGGCTTTTTCTTTTTCACCTGACCCGAAGAATCACCATAACCGAACTGTCGACTAATCTTCCCGGGGGAATAGTGTACTGACCATGAGCAGGCTAACCGTACATAACGC
>NZ_JAKRFQ010000540.1 GCF_022347985.1 Photobacterium sp. OFAV2-7 | reverse complement strand
GATCAGCCGAACCACGGAGTCTTGCAAACTTTACTCGCAGCTTATCGGGCAAATCCAAACAGATGTAGAGGCCCGCCCGCTTGATCGTACGGCAGTTGCAAGGGTGATAGAATTTGCAGCAAGGCAAGCAGAGGATGGTGAAAAGCTCACCCTACATCGCGACAGTATCAGCGCTATCATACTTGAAGCAAATTACTGGGCTGAACAGCAAAACCTTGCGGTAATAAACCGCGAAACAATTCAGCAAGCCATAGAAGCAAAGCAGTTCAGAACTGACTATCTGAAAGAGTGTATTACAGACAGTATTCACCGCGGTATTAACCAGATAGATACAGATGGAGAAAAAGTAGGCCAGATAAACGGGCTGTCAATTATCAGTGTTGACGAGAATATGTTCGGCCGCCCCTGCCGTATCACTGCTGCCGTTCATTTGGGCCAAAGCCATGTCGTCAATATTGAGCGCGAAGTGGATATGAGCGGCCCGAGCCACTCGAAAGGTGTCATGATCCTGACAGCCTATCTGCGCGAACAATACGAGCAAAAACAACCCCTGTCCTTTTCGGCCACCCTCACTTTCGAACAATCCTACGGAATGATAGATGGCGATAGTGCCTCTGCCGCAGAGCTCTGTGCCTTGCTGTCAGCGATTGCACAGGTCCCGATAAAGCAAAACATAGCCGTCACTGGCGCTATTGATCAGCATGGAAATATCGAAGCCATTGGCGGGGTCAACGAGAAAATCGAAGGCTTCTTTGATATTTGCAATCTTAAAGGGCTCACCGGCGAACAAGGTGTCATCATCCCTAGAACAAACCTTGCTCATTTAATGGTTAACGAAAGCGTTCGCAACTCCGTTCAAAACGGCAACTTCCATATTTGGGTTGCTGATCATGTTGATCAAGTGATGAATCTCCTCACCGAGGTTGCGATGGGGAAAATAAATACCAAGAATCAGTACCCCGCCAATAGTATCAATGCCGCAATCATCACCCGTATTAAACAGATGAATAAAGCACTTAATAACTCTGGTAGCTCAAAGCCACCCAAAAGAGGATAGCTTTAGTTCTCTGGGTAACCTCAGGCTGGCACTATTACTGTGACAGCTTATACGAGATAACATACAACTGCTCAATGCCCGGGTAGATCTCCTGGATAACGTCCTTTAGGACCGGCAAAGACATGTTCTCTTGTTGTGCATGAAAATCAGAGAGGTCATCAAACAAGATTGGCTCAACCGACAAGATTTCCAAGCTGCAAAACTCTCGCCCCTCTTCCAGGGTAGACACACGGACAACCGTTCCCGGCACATAGTTGTTTTCCGACTCATCACGAATCGTAATTGTCTTTTTTCCAGCTAAAATATCAGCTTCAAATCGTTCAAAGAACAGCATCGTTGTAGGTATTGTCATGATAACCCGTCGTATCATCGTTTAAAGGGCGGCTATTGTACCCAAGCCGCCCCCAGATAAAAGCACATCCATTCAAGAATACCTTAGCAGTCACATAACCATTCAAATCAACAACCTGAGGGTATTAACAATCCATTAATTAATACCTATAAGGCATTAATGCTTCCACACATCCTATTAATTTGTTTTGTATATAATCCTATTTCAGCTTTTTTAATACCTTTTCATCGATAACTATTCATTTCCTAAAACACGATGAAGCAGCAAAGCCTCAACAAGAACAGCTGAATCACAATAACCATATAATATTAAAGTATATTTCGTGTTTAAAACAATTCGAACACGTATTGCCATCAGCGTTGGTATTGCTATGGCATTTACACTACTTATTGCAATGGGAATGACAACGACAGCATTTACCAACGTTAACCAGCAAGTGAGCGATAAGGTTACTGTCCAACTGAGTGATGCCACCAACCTTAATTTGAAAGCAACCGCATCTGAGCAGGGAAAAACCATCGCAAACAGGCTATTTCCGGTTCTGGCAAACCTCAACCAGATACGCTCGATTATTGAATTAAGCGGCGAGAACGGTGCGGGTGCCAATACCATAGTCAAACAATTTATTGCAGCCCTAGAAGCCCAGGACCGCGCGGTATTTGCCGGCTATATGGTATGGGAACAGAAAACCTGGCCTGCAAGCTCCGAGCTAGAAGCATCGGCAGCAATCAACAGCAAAGGCTACCTTGCCCCATTCTTTTCACCGAACAGCAACAGCTTTGATCCTGTTGCCATGGAAAGCTTTAGCAATACAAAGCTTAACAGTAACGGCGAACGCACTGACGACTGGCACCTGATGCCGTACGAAACGGGTCAAACTTTTGTAATGGAACCTTATATGTACCCGGTTCGTGGCAAAGAAGAGCTTATCACGACCATTAGCCAGCCAATCAAAGTCGGCGGTCAAATTGTTGGCTCGCTGGGCTTTGACCTCTCACTGGCCGAGCTTCAGGGGCAAAGTGAAAACCTTGCCCGTGATTTATTCAATGGTGAAGGCAATATCATCATCACATCCTGGAAAGGCGCGGTATTGGCTAACAGTGGCACACCATCTCAGGTTGGCAAAAAGGTCGCCAGCGAGCTGGCATCGCAGTGGTCAAATATTCAGACTCTTGCACGTCAGGAAGGGATTGACCGTATCACCATTGGTGCCAAAGAATATGCCATTACCTCTGTCGATACATCAGGGGCACCGTGGATCGTGATGGTCTCAGTACCAGGTAGCAAGCTAGTTCAAAGCATTTCAGCATTCGAAAGCTGGATTGGCAGCCAAAATGATCAGGCTATCCAGAAAGGCGTTTTAGCCGGGCTAATTGCGGCAGTTCTTGGTATCGCCACAATCGCCTTCATTGCCAACTCGCTTGGCAAAGTGCTTTCAAACCTTGTTGAGCGATTCAAAGATGTCGCACACGGCGATGGTGATCTCACTTACCGACTAGATGTAAAAGGGCAAGATGAAACGGTCCAACTTGCCCATTGGTTCAACACCTTTCTCATTCGCCTGCAAGAGACACTCTGCTCGGTAAAACAAACGGCAGATCAAGTTGGGTGCAATGCACAGGAGGGCAAGACAAAAGCTGAAGACTCTAAAGAAAAACTGAATGCACAAGTTAATGAAGTGAACTCGCTGGCAGCCGCAATCAACCAGATGACGGCATCGGCGCAGGAAGTTGCCGGCTCCGCCGTTCAGGCAGCTGCGGCGGCAAACCAGGTGCAATCCAACAGCCTAAGCGGCATGGGGCAAATGGACAACACAGCAACAGCTGTCAGTGAACTGGCAGGTCGCATCAACGATGCCCAGGATCAAATTCAGAACCTTGCCCAATCAAGCGCAGCGATCCAAGGCTTGCTAACTGAGATCGGTGGTATTGCTGATCAAACGAACCTACTGGCACTTAACGCAGCTATTGAAGCTGCCCGAGCAGGAGAGGCCGGTAGAGGCTTTGCGGTTGTTGCCGATGAAGTACGTAACCTGGCAACCAGAACGCAAACGTCGACAGAAGAAATCCGGGCTATGCTGGGCCGCCTGGAACAAGACACTCAGTCCATTATGGTCTCTATGCAACAAAGCCAGCAACAGGCAAT
>NZ_JAKRFQ010000539.1 GCF_022347985.1 Photobacterium sp. OFAV2-7 | reverse complement strand
TGAGATCACCAGCTTACTGGACAGGTCGATGCCCTGTAGCGGGCGGCAGACCTCTTCCATCAACTGTGGCTTGACGGCCAGCACGATCACCTCGGCCTGTTCGGCTGCCAGCAGGTTGTCGTCACCGGTGTGGATACCGTAGTCGCGGGCAAGCGGTTCACGTCGAGCCGGGCCCGGTGCGGTGGCGGTGATCTTGTCGGCAGGGTAGCCGCTGCATACCAGCCCGGCAATGATAGAGCGGGCCATATTGCCGGCACCGATAAAAGCGATTGAACGTTGTTCCATGTAGAGTCCTTGTCAAATAGTCCTAAGAGCCATTTACTGTTTAGTGCCGTATTCACGCGCGCCGAAGATCGCGGTGCCGATACGGACAATGCTACTGCCTGCAGCGATGGCGGCTTCCATATCGCCGCTCATGCCCATTGACAGGGTATCGAGCTGCGGATGTTTGTTTTGTAATGCTTTCTGGGCCTCGGCCAATGCATGAAATGCTGCATATTGGCTATCGTAGTCGTCCGCTTTTTGCGGAATTGACATCAGGCCGCGCAGCACGATGTTGGGCATGGCGGCAATTTCGTCGGCCAGTGTGGCTAACTCGTCAAAGGTGACGCCGGATTTGCTGGCTTCAGCGCTGGTATTGACCTGCAATAGTATATTTAATGGTGGCATATCTTCCGGGCGTTGCTCACTGAGACGACGGGCGATTTTTGCCCGATCGACAGAGTGCACCCAGTCAAAATGCTCGGCAATCTGCCGGGTTTTGTTTGACTGGATAGGACCGATAAAATGCCAGCTAAGTTTGTCAGCCTGCGGGCTGGTGGCGAAATGCTGTACCTTTTCGACACCTTCCTGGACATAGTTTTCGCCAAACGCAAATTGTCCCGCATCGATGGCTTCTTCGATAGCGACAATGGGTTTGGTCTTGCTTACCGCCAGTAACTGCACGGAATCGGCTGTCCGGCCGCATTTTTCTGTTGCCGAGGTTATCTGGGAGATGACCTGCTCAATGTTTTGTTTGATACTACTCATAATCGATTCTGTGGGGAAAATTTATGGATATCACCGAACTACTGGACTTTAGTGTAAAGCATAATGCCTCTGATCTGCACCTTTCTGCGGGTGTTCCGCCAATGATCAGGGTTGACGGTGAAGTCAGAAAACTAAGCTTACCAGCATTGGAGCATGGAGAGGTACACCGCTTGGTGTTCGATATCATGACTGATGCCCAGCGCAGGGAGTACGAAGAGAAGCTGGAAGTGGACTTTTCGTTCGAACTGCCGAAAGTCGGCCGTTTTCGTGTTAATGCGTTTCAGCAGTCCCGGGGAAGTGCGGCGGTATTCCGAACCATCCCAATTCATATTCCTTCGCTGGACTCGCTTAATGTGCCCGAGGTGTTTTACAAAATTGCCCAGTGCCAGCGGGGACTGGTACTGGTGACCGGAGCCACAGGCTCGGGTAAGTCTACGACTATCGCGGCCTTGGTCGACTATATCAACGCCAACTACAATCGGCATATTTTGACGATTGAAGACCCTGTGGAGTTTGTGCATAGCGGCAAGCGCTGCCTGATCAACCAGCGCGAGGTGCACCGTGATACGCATAGCTTCCACAATGCGCTGCGGTCTTCATTACGAGAAGATCCCGATGTCATTGTGGTCGGAGAGCTGAGGGACAGGGAAACGATCAGCCTGGCGCTGACAGCCGCCGAAACCGGGCATTTGGTACTTGGGACCTTGCATACCAGCTCGGCTGCCAAGACGGTGGACCGGATCATTGATGTGTTCCCCGGCAATGACAAGGCGATGGTTCGCTCGATGCTGTCGGAGTCACTGCGGGCGGTGGTATCGCAAAATCTGCTTAAGTGCGTCAGTGGTGGCCGGGTGGCAGCCCATGAGGTAATGATGGCGACGCCGGCGATTCGCAACCTGATCCGGGAAGACAAGGTTGCCCAGATGTACTCGATGATCCAGACTGGCTCTGCGATGGGGATGCAGACGATGGAGCAGAGTGTCAAAATGCTGGTCGCGCAGGGAATTGTAGAGTCTGAAGAAGGACGTCGTGTTGTCGACAGTAGTCTCGCCTAGCGCGTCCGTATTAGCGAAATAAAAGGAAAGGTAATGAACTTACAGCAGATCCTTGAGGAAGTGGTACGTTGCAAGGCCTCTGATCTCTACATTACGGTGGACTCCCCGTGCTTGCTGCGGGTGGACGGAAAACTTCAGCCTCTGGGAGAAAGCCTGGATCGTGACGCTGTTGATCGATTGTTTGATGAGGCGATGGATCCGGAACAGCGACAAGATTTCATCACTAGTCGAGAGGCAAATTTTGCCCTGGTACGCGGTGAATGGCGCTTTCGTGTCAGTGCTTTTTGGCAGCGTGAGCTACCGGGTATGGTGGTTAGGAGGATAGAGACAGATATCCCTGATCTATTCTCGCTGAACCTGCCGATGGATATGCAGAAAATGGCGCTGGCCAAGCGTGGCCTGGTCCTGGTTGTCGGTGCAACCGGATCGGGCAAGTCGACCTCGATGGCGGCGATGACCGGTTATCGTAATAAAAATCGCAGCGGGCATATATTGACTGTCGAGGATCCGATTGAGTTTGTCCACAAGCATGAACGTTGCATTGTGACCCAGCGTGAAGTGGGGCTTGATACCGAAAGCTATGATGTCGCCTTGAAGAACTCTTTGCGCCAGGCGCCGGACATGATCCTGATCGGTGAAATCAGGACCCCCGAGACCATGGAGTATGCGATGAACTTTGCCGAAACCGGGCACCTGTGTATGGCAACCTTGCATGCCAACAATGCCAATCAGGCCCTGGAGCGGATCCTGCATTTGGTGCCCAAGGAGCGTCGGGAGCAGTTTTTGTTTGATCTGTCCCTGAACCTCAAGTGTATTCTCGCCCAGCAGTTGATCCCGGATGCCAGGGGTATCGGCCGCCATGGTGCTTTTGAACTCTTGATCAATACTCCTCGGATTGCTGACTTGATCCGCCGGGGTGAATTGCATGAGATCAAAGAGGCGATGTCCAAGTCCGGTGAGTCCGGCATGATGACATTCGATCAGTCGCTTTACGAGTTATTTAGAGAGGGCAAGATCACCGAGCAGGATGCGCTTCACCATGCCGACTCGGCCAACGATCTGCGTCTGATGATCAAGGTCGGCTGTAAGAACCAGCAGGGCAGTAATACCCTTGATGGGGTGACAGTCGATATGGGGTAACGTCTGGCTGCAAAAAGTACACCATGTAGAAAAAGCGTTGGGGTTCCTATGATCCTAACGCTTTTTTTACTGCACAAGATCTATAGCTTTTTGATCTTAAATGCTTTTATTACTGATTCGCAATGTTGGTGTACAGCTTGTTGAGCTTTGGGGTTTAAAGTGTCCAAAAGCTGTACAGGCTGATCAGGCCTTATTCAACGCGGGGTGAGATCTGGCCGGATCTTTTTCGTGCAGAAGGTGACAGTAATTTGATGAATAGAGATAAAAAAGGTGTACAGAGGGAAGTGTGCCGGGAAAAATTCTCCCCGTGTAACGGGGAGAGAGCGTTATCCGTACTGGC
>NZ_JAKRFQ010000538.1 GCF_022347985.1 Photobacterium sp. OFAV2-7 | reverse complement strand
CTGCCCAGTGCCGGTTGTTGCATGTGCTGCAGGAAAAAGAAGTGGTACCCATTGGCTGTAATCAGCCGAGCAAGGTGGATATCCAAATTGTCGCCGCAACCCATAAAAATCTTGATGAGCTGGTGGCTCAAGGCCTGTTTCGCCAGGACCTCTATTATCGTTTGAATGGGTTGATCCTGACGCTACCCGCCTTGCGCGAGCGTCAGGATTGCGAGGCGTTGATCGCTGCTATTCACCGTAAACACCAAACGGTAGAACAGCACATCTGTGGACACCTGATGACGCTGCTGACGACATACCACTGGCCTGGCAATATCCGCGAGCTGGATAATGTGTTGCGGGTGGCATCACTGTTGTCGGACGAGGCCGAGCTGCTTATGTTGAGCCACCTGCCGCAGCACATCGCAGAGCCTTTGCTGAAACAGGGATCTGGTGGCAGGGCGGAAACGATCACAGGCAAAGATTTGCGAACGACCATTTCCGATACGCTGCTGGAGACTTATCGAGCCAATAAGGGCAATATCAGCAAGACGGCGAGAATGCTGGGTGTTAGCCGTAATACCCTGTATCGCAAGCTTAAGAAGCTGGGCATCAACTAGTGCTAGTTAATTAAGTTGTTCATCCAGGTAATCGACTAGCATTCTTACTTTCGGCGATAAGTGACGGTTGTGCGGGTAAAGCGCCCAGATCCCGTCGTCGCTTTCGGTAAACTGAGTCAGCAGAGGCGTCAGCTGGCCATTGTCGATATACGGCTGAACGTAGTAATCCGGGAGCTGGACAATACCTAGCCCTTTTAGTGCCGCATCGGTCAGCGCATGGCCGCTGTTGCAGCGCAGACTGCCCTTGACCCGAATATTGCGTGCCTTGCCCTGTTCCTGAAAACGCCAGTAATCCAGGGTTCCCCGCAAACAGTTGTGTTGTTCCAGCTCAGAAAGTGAGTAGGGCACACCATAGGTTGTCAGGTAGGCTTCTGAGGCACAGACATACTGGGTACGGGAGCCGAGGCGTTTGGCCATCATACTGGAGTCATCAAGTTTGCCGAGTCTGATCGCCAGATCGTATCCTTCGTCGATCAGGTCGATTTTCTGATTTGATAATTGCAGTTCGACGTCGAGGTCGGGGTATTGCTGAGCAAAGTTGTTGATTAGCGGGGCTACCGTGCCTTCACCATAGGTGACCGGAGCCGTTACCTTGAGTTTGCCGCGTGGTGAGCTTTGCAGGTTGCTGATCGCACGTTCTGCTTCTTCAAGCCCGTCCAGCACCTGACGACAGTGCTGGTAGTATGTTTTGCCGACGTCTGTGACCGAGACCTTTCGGGTCGTGCGATAGAACAGCTTGGCTGCCAGCCTTGTTTCCAAGGCGCTGATCTGGCGGCTGACCTGAGCCGTTGATATGCCAAGCCGTTTTGCTGCTGCGGTAAAGCTTTCCGCTTCTGCCACAGCAACAAACTCACTCACCCCTTCCCAGTTAAACATTATTACATCCACGTAAAGATAAAGACTTATTGCGGCTAATTATCTGTTAACTGGGAAATAATAGCGAGTCTTAGTTGAGCTTGAATTTACCCACAATGGCAGCGAGCTGAGCGTTTACTGCAGCGATATTCGCCGTTTCTTCAGCGGTGTGTGTGCCACCGGTATCAAGGCGGGTAACAATCTCGCTAATGGCTGCCATATTCCGGCTTACCTCCTGTGTAACACTGCTTTGCTCTTCTGCTGCCGTCGCAATTTGTGCGCTTAGATCGTTAATCTCAGACACATAATTGTTCATCGTTTCCAGGCTGGCTGCGACGTCGGTGGCGCCATTGGCTGTTTCCTGACAGCGGGCTTTGGTGTTATTCATTGCCTCAACCACCGACTGGTTGCCTTGCAGCAGTTGCTCCAGCGCTTCTTCGATTTCGGTGGTGCTTGCTTTGGTTCGGCTGGCCAGATTGCGAACCTCATCGGCAACAACGGCAAAGCCCCGGCCTTGATCGCCGGCACGGGCAGCCTCGATGGCTGCATTTAGCGCGAGCAGGTTAGTCTGCTCGGCTATCTCACCGATAACAGTCAAGATGGCATTGATGCTTTGTGTTTCATCGCTCATTTTCTGGACATTGCTGGCTGCCGAATCAACGTCGTTGATTAGCGCCGAAACGGTTACCTGAGCCTGGTTGACGATACCTTTTGATTGCTCGCTGGTCAGATTTGCCTCTTGAGTGAATTGAGCTGCCTCTGCTGCATTGGCGGCGACCGACTCGGCAGTAGAATTCATTTCTTCTACGGCAGTGACCACTTGCTCGGTTTCAGTAATATGGTTTTGCAATATCTTGGTGTTGTCGTCTGTCTGGGCTTGCAGGGCGGCTACATTTGTATGCAGGTGGTGAGAGGCATCCTTAATTTCCAGCATCATTCTTTGCAGGCTTTCAATGAACAAGTTTATTCCATGTGCAATCTGGCCCAAATCATCATCGGTTTTTACATCCAGGCGCTGGGTTAAATCCCCGTTACCTTGAGAAAGGCCGACAATAGTGTCTTTTAGTTGCAGAATAGGTGTATAGAGCCACCTTAGAAGCATCACTACCAGAATAATGCCGAATACAACAAAACCAATTGTCGTAAAGATCGCATCTTCACGGGCTGAATCGAGAGAAGCGTAGGTGATCGATTTATCCAGCCCGATCATCAGATACCACTTTTTATTGCCAATGATTATTTCATGAGTAAACATCGTTTTATCTAATCCGGCGGAATTTATATAATCCCGAACTATTTGCTCACTAGAAACAGTTTCAAGCGCGATATCTTTTAGGTGTGAATAATTGGTGAGTTTTTTTCCATTTTCAATTGTGCCAGTCGATGTGGCAAGTATTGTTGTGTCGCTATCAATAATGATTGAAATAGAGCCAGGTATATCAATCGATTTGACAACTTCATTTAATAAATCAAGTTCTATATCGCCCAATAATATTCCATTGTTGACGGTTTCGCCGAAACTGATCATCAGTTTTTTGCTTGAGCTATCTGCGTAGACATCAGTAAATACAACCCCTGAGCCATTGCTAACCTGTGTCCACCACGGGCGTTTTCTTGGGTCGTAAGAACTTGGGTTGGTGTAGTTTATCCATTTGGGATCTGGTGTGGATTTGTAAGCAACACCATCGCTAAAGCCAATCATTAAGTTACTGAGATTAGCAACAGCAGCACCATCAATCATACGTTGGATATGCCCGTCGGTATAATTATTCACTTTATATTTCGACGCGAGATTATGTAAGCCTTGAGATTTCTGATGAATGAATTCTTCAATGGATGAGCTTTGTTCTCGGACAAAAGTAACGGTTGAGCGTGTAACCTCGTTAATTAATCCGTCTTTTTGATTTAAGTAAGAAATATAGTTAGCCGCTCCAATTGACAAAACTGTCCATAATGCAATTGAAACGATCAGTGAATGTTTAAACCCTAGACCCTTCATACAGCCTCATTTTGATTATTAATTTTTTCGATGCACCTTCATCACCTGATTAATTAACAAGTTTGTCAGTAACCAAGTGGGAGTGAATATTTTATATATCTATATATTTTGGGATG
>NZ_JAKRFQ010000537.1 GCF_022347985.1 Photobacterium sp. OFAV2-7 | reverse complement strand
CGCCACTTTCAAAATCGATTTAATCAGCTCAACAATACTCTGCTTGCCAAGCATTCGCTGCAAACCGCTGATGGGATTCATCTTGGAAAGCTTCGGCCGCGCCGCCTCGGCGGAAAAACTCACTCCCCCCAGCCCGGCTGCCCCTACCAGTGCTGCGACAAACAGAAACACCAGCACCAGAACCAACGGCAAGACTACATGCCATACCGAACCGGTGATCACGGAAAATAATTTATTGAGATCGAAGATTTCCTCCCGGCTAAGGGAAAACATCTTCATCATCATCTCAGCCAACCCCTTGCCGAGGGTTTCGCCAAACCACATCAGGCCGACGGCACCTGCCACCAGCACAGCAACTGAAGCTAATTCTCTTGAGCGCGGTACTTGCCCCTTTTCCCGCGCCTGCTGAAGCCTTCGGGGCGTGGCTTCTTCGGTACGTTCCTGACCGTCAGATTCAGCCATATCAGCAATCGACCCTAATTAAACTGCATATCTGGCCGAACCCGATATCCCAGTGATATTCGTACTGCGGCAGCATTGCCGCCACCAGAAACCAGCTAATTACCAAGCCCAGCAACAGAGCAAAGGAAAAGCCGAGCGAAAAAATATTTAGCTGTGGTGCAGCACGGGTCATAACACCAAATGACAGGTTAACGGTTAGCAGCGCAATAATCCCGGCCAGCGCCATATTCAGCCCGGCCTTGAACATGTGACCGAACCAACCTGCAAGCTGATAGTAATCGACCGGCTGTAACATCGACTCGCCAATCGGCAAGGTCTTGAAACTGAGTACGACCATGTTCAGCATGGTCAAGTGGCCGTCGGTAGCAAGAAAAAGCATCACGGCCAGAAACATATAGAACTGACCCAGCACCGGCGTATTCTGCCCGTTGGCCGGGTCGACCATTGAGGCAAAGCCCAGGCTCGACTGCATACCCAGGATCTGACCAAGCAAAACGAAAGTCTGGGTAACAAACTGGGTCACCAAACCCATCGATATACCAATCACCACCTGCTGCGCAGTGGTCAGAAAACCACCAATAGATAACAGCTCGATATCAGCGGGTACTTTAGGAAGGGCAGGCATGACCGCAAAAGTTATTGTAACGGCAAGATAAAGGCGAATTCTCGGCGACACAAAGCGAGCACCGAAAAAAGTCATGACCATTATCATGGCCGCAATCCGTGTCAGCGGCCAAAAATAATTGGCTATCCAGTCCAATAGCAGTGCTGATGGGTAGGACATAGAGTTACTCACTCACCATAATCAATACCAACCGCCGTCAGTACAGCAACTGAGGGATCTGCTCAATAATGCGGTAGAAATAATCTATCAGCATCTGAGTCATCATGTGGCCGAAAAACATCAGTGCCAGCAAAGTCACAATCAGACGGGGCAGAAAGCTTAGTGTCTGTTCGTTGATCGAGGTTGCGGCCTGAAAAATCGCTACCAGCAAACCAATAAGCAAGCCCGGCACCACAATTGCGCAAACCATGACCAAAACCATGTATAACGCATCCTGGAAAATCTCGACAAACGCTTCAGGTGTCATTCGCTATACTCCCTGCCTAAGTTCCAAAACTACCGGCGAGAGTCGACAGTATCAGATTCCAGCCGTCAACCAATACAAACAGCATGAGCTTAAACGGCAGAGAAACAATCATAGGCGATAGCATCATCATACCCATTGCCATCAGTACCGAAGCAACAACCAGGTCAATGATCAAAAAAGGCAGAAATAGCATAAAGCCGATTTGAAAGGCGGTTTTGAGCTCCGAGGTAATAAAGGCCGGGATCAATACGGTGATTGGCACGTCCTGTGGGTCGGTTGCGTCCGACCCTGACATATTGACGAAGCTTTCAAGGTCTTTGACCCGAGTTTGCTTGAGCATGAACTGGCGGATCGGGATCTGGGCGGCAGACAACGCTTCTGGGGCAGTGATCTGTTCGTTGATATAAGGCTGCAGCGCCGTGGTGTTAATCTTGTCGAGCACCGGAGACATAATGAAGAAAGTCAGGAACATGGCTATACCGATGATAACCTGGTTCGACGGTGTCTGCTGCAGGCCCATTGCCTGCCTGAGAATCGACATCACCACCACGATACGGGTAAAGGATGTCATCAGGATAACAATAGCCGGCAGGAACCCCAGTGCCGTCATCAGAGCGAGGATCTGCAGGGTCACTGAATAGTCTTCGCTGCCGTCCGGGTTTACCGTCACGGAAAAGGCCGGTATCCCGCCACCATTTCCTGTCGTCATCAGCTTGGTTGTACCAGCTTCACCCTGCATCTCACTGAGTGTCACGCTGCTGCCAGCCGCGGACGATAAACCAGGATCAGCCGTTTCAGCCAAAACCGGAAAAGCGAGGAGAAAGCTAAAAGCCGCCAGAACGGCGGCAATAAGGTTATTTCTTAACATTCTTTTTCAGTAACTTCGTCAAATGGCCAGCGAACTCACCACCACTTTGAACCTCGTTCATCGACAGGGGCTGCTCCAGCTTGCTCAGCAATGAGATATTTTGCTGGGTGATCCCAACCAGCATTTGCTCTTCGCCAACCTGCAGCAGAACAATCCGCTCCCGCTGTCCCACAGGTAGCTGACGCAGGATCTTCATATTACCGTCACTTCCCTGGATACCGGGCAGTTTCATTCGCTTGAGCAACCAGGCAAGAAACAAAATCAATATCACGACCAGCGTCAGGGCTGCCAGCGTCGTTGCAATGTTCATGTCAGCCGGTGGCGCTGCCAATACCGGCATACTGGCCGTTGCCAAGGCTACGCTGCCAGTGTATCCAATCGTCCGTAACAAACTCATAGCCAACCTTAACGCAGCTTCTTGATACGTTCAGTCTGGCTGATCACATCTGTCAGACGAATACCGAACTTATCGTTGACCACCACGACTTCACCGTGAGCAATCAGGGTACCATTAACCATCACGTCCAGGGACTCACCCGCAACACGATCCAGCTCGACAACCGAGCCCTGGTTAAGCTGCAGCAGGTTACGGATACTGATCTGGGTACGGCCGACTTCCATGGAGATCGTAACCGGGATGTCCATGATGGTATCGAGTTTGCGCCGCTCATCGTCGCTGATCGGTGAGCTGTCATCAGTCAGCTCTTCGAGTGGCGCAGGCTGAGCTGATTCGTCAATCGCTTGTTCTGCAAGTGCAGCAGCCCAATCGTCGGCAATTTGTTGATCATTTTGAGACATAACTTACACCTGTTATTAATCGTCTGAATTGTCGTTGTTGATATCAAGCAACGCCGATCCAAGTTCATCACGGTCAAGGAAAGCCAGATCGGTCTTCACCATATCCGGACGCTTGAGTTTCTCGGTAACCTTAAGGGCGATGTTGTCGCCGGATTTACCCATTTTGGCGCGATATGACGGCAAGTCTTCGACATAAACCGTTGCCGCCTCTGGCATATCAATCGGGATAACATCCCCCGGCCGAAGCTCCATCAAATCACGCAACGAAAGATCGACATCCATCAGCTTGGCACGGATATTAACCGGCACGTACATAATTTCATCACGCAGCGCCTTGCTCCAGCGCACGTCGGTA
>NZ_JAKRFQ010000536.1 GCF_022347985.1 Photobacterium sp. OFAV2-7 | reverse complement strand
ATTACCGTCAATGGCCGAAGCGCTGGCCTGAAATGATGGAAGCGCTTAAGCAGCGAAGCCTTTCGGTGAAAATGCAGCATAAGTATATCGACCGGTATGTCATCGCTCATGCCTATGATCATGCTAACCATGCGTCCATGTACGGTGAGAACGGGGTAGCGGTAAACTGGCCATTACCGCCAGAAGGTGCGCCAGAGGTGGCTGACTTTAAGAGCATCTATGATCCTATGTATGGCGACCCCGAAGCTAAAGCCAGCCTAAATTTCGGATCAACACGCGCTGGTGAAGAGGAAAAGGCGCTACCTGTTGTTAAAAAACGCAACTTCAAGACCCCGGCTCATGCCACAAAACTGATTAAGAAAGTCGCTCACCAGATGGGTTGTAGTTTTGTTGGGATCACCCAGATGGATCCGGACTTTGTGTTCAAGAACATCATGCGTGGCACGCCGGATGATGGTGAGAACTGGGGAGATAAGATCCCAGAGCACTGGAAGTCAGTGATTATTCTTGGTGTGCCAATGAGCTGGGATGCTATGTACGCGGCACCGGCTTATGGCACGTCTTATGAAGCGTACAGTACGGTCCGGTTTGCGTCTGGTAAATTAGAAGTCTTCCTGAACCGTTTAGGTTGGGCTGGCCGGGCGATGGTTCCGGGCGGTGATTATGAAATGACGCTGCCACCCCTTGCGGTTAAAGCGGGGCTGGGTGAAGCGGCGCGTAATGGTTGCTTGATCACGCCAGAGGTTGGACCCAATATACGCTTGGCCTGCGTAGTCACAGACCTTGAGTTTGAATACGACAAGCCCATTGATATCGGTATTCGTGACTTTTGTGAGGAATGTAAGATCTGCGCAACCTCTTGCCCTAGTGGCTCAATCAGTATGGCGGATAAACCGGACATTGTTGTTCGCGGTTATAAGGTGTTTGAGTTTAACCAAGATAGCTGTTTCCGTTTGTGGTCATCACTTCCGTCAAATGGTCAGCAGGGCTGTCGGGTATGTATTTCAGTCTGCCCTTATACTCGAAGAAATAACTGGATCCATGCCTTGGTTAAAGAGGCTGATCCGCGTGATCCAACCGGTATGACCCGTAAGGCGCTACTCGCTATGCAGCATAACTTCTTCTATTATCCTGATGCAGAAGCCTATGCGGCACCCCATAATGGCGGCAGGTTAGCGAACTACCACCAACCACCAGAGTGGTTACGCTCTGAAGAGTTCTTTACCGATATTAAGAAAGATTGGGAATATGATGGCAACTGGGAGGGATTCTAAATGTTTCCGCAATCAACAGTATTAGATCCGCTATTTTGGATGATATTAGGTGCACTGCAAGTTTTTATTTTCAAGAGTGCCAAAGTATGGGCTGAAGATTATCAACTTCGCATGAACGGATGGAAGTGGTCGTTGGCAGGCGGCTGGTGGTTCTCATTCATTCTGACTATTGCTGGTGCGTTTACCCTGCTGGCTGAGAATGAGGGGAATGCTGGCTGGTACTTCTTAGGATTTGTCGGTACTGCAATCATCGTCGGTGGTGCAGTCTTGCTAAAAATACTACTGGTGCTAAGTGATAGAGAGAAATTGACTCAGCAATAAGCATATCAATACTAATAGTGATAGAGGGCATTCTGCCCTCTTATTTTGTGAGCAAGGTTAGACATAGAAAACATAAGATGATTAATACAGTACCTTTTGATAACGAAAATTATGTGCAAGGGATCACTGCTGATTCGATAAAAAATCTCATTAAAAAAAGAGGGGTGGAAGAGCTCTCTACTCCTCACCGGGTTGACTTTTATGCACTAATGCTCGTTACAGAGGGGAGTGGTTTTCATTATATTGATAACAAAATGTACCACTGCCGCCCCGGTACCCTGTTTGTTCTGAGTCCCCATCAAGTGCATTACTTTGACTCCAAGTTTCAATGGAGCGGTTATGTCGTCACTTTTGAAGATTCGCAAGTTTTTCCTATCGATAATCTTGATGCGAACTATGCGATGACCAAAGCGATAAGAAATGTTGATGTGATGACGGAAGTGCTAGACGTTGTCGGTAACGATTTTGATGCGCTTTATGATGAATTTCGTCGTTCTGTCGATATTGTTTCCGGGCATATTCAAAGAAATCTGTTGCAAAACATTCTGTTTAAAACCTTTTTTAGAACCAACTTTAGCCTTCAAAAAATATCAAAGAGCAAAGAAATGTTGGACTTTCAGTTGTTTAGTGATGAGGTGGAGCGCTTTTATATGACAAAGCACAACGTCAGCGAATACACCGAACAGCTGCGTATGACAGCGAAGCGCCTGAATACAATATGCAAGAAAGTTAAAGGCATGACAGCGAAACAAGTTGTTGATGCCAGGTTACTGCTGGAAGCCAAGCGCTTGCTGGGCTACACCTCAACCCCGATTTCTGAAATAGCCTTAATGCTGGGGTTTAATGAGCCGACTAATTTAGCTAAGTTTTTCCGTCGCCATACCGATATTTCGCCAACAGAGTTTCGTAATATGTCTAAGTTTTTTGCAGAGAATAACTAACTTAGTAACCGATAACCTATTCTAAGCGGACCAAACTAATATACCCATCACTTCGTATGTGAAGCGACTCAACTCATCATTACTGTGATGTGAAACAGGGCCGAAGTACGATAATTACTTATAATACTGTCATTTAATGGACTGAAGTTGGCTCAGATTCTTATGGATAACAACTTATCAATAGAGAAGGCTATCAGTGAGTTAGTGGGGCAGGCGCGCCCGTTTGAACAGGTGTTGTTTGGCGGTAACCAGCCAGCGCCGCCGGAGCTTGCCTATCAGGTCGATTTTCCGCGGATCGAGCTGGTGCTGGAAGGGTGTCTGCCGATGCAGATAGCGACCCAGGACGGCGAGTCTATCGACATTGAACTGGTGCCGGGGAAAGTGTTGTATCTTCCCGATTTTTGCTGGAACAAACCGACTTTCACCGAGCCGGTGACCACGCTGAGTCTGCTGTTCGGTCGCCAGAGCCTAGGATTTAGCCTGTTGCACTGGAATGGCGAAGGGTTTGAGGCACCGCAAAAGCGTCATATACCTCGTCGCGGCCCACGTACCGGTACGTTTATCCTGCGGGCACTGGAAGAGCTGTGCTGGCATCAGGAAGAGCAACAGACCGCGCAGCTGTTAATCCATTCTTTGCTGAGCAATTCACAGGAACTACTCACGCACCCGCCCGAGACGCCATCAAAGGGGCATGCGGTATTTGAGGCTATTCGGGATTATATTGATCACCATTATCAAGAATCGATCACTCGGGAATCCGTTGCCAAAGAGTTCTATATTTGCCCGAATTACCTATCGCAGTTGTTCTATAGCAAGGGAGGGGTAAAGTTTCAGGATTACCTCATTCAGGCCCGGCTGGAAAAGGCAAAGTACCTGCTTAAGAAATACGATATGAAGGTGAAAGAGGTCGCCCATAATTGCGGATTTAAAGACAGCAATTACTTCTGCCGGGCGTTTCGGAAAAATACCAACCGTTCACCGTCCGAGTATCGAGTCCACTACCGCAGTAAGCTGACATAGTTGTTAGCGGTAATTGCCA
>NZ_JAKRFQ010000535.1 GCF_022347985.1 Photobacterium sp. OFAV2-7 | reverse complement strand
AACTCCCTGGCTTTGCAGTTTGTTCATTGAGCCAGAAGAGCGTGGGAATCGTTTGAGTGAACTGCTCTTTGAGCATGCGAAAACAGAGCTGAAAACCAGCGGCTATAAGCGGTTGTATCTAACAACAGATCACGACGGTTTCTACGAAAAGTTTGGATGGACTCGAATAGAAGACGGTTATGACCCTTCAGGCGAGAAGACTAGGATTTATCAGATAGATATTGGATAGCTAAATTAACCGTTAACTGCGTAGATAACTGTAAACACTGATTCTCCTCTACCATTTACTTTTTAACTCAAACTTCATCAGAAGACTAATCGGCCTGAAAAGATGGGGCATTCTAGCGGCTAAAATACTCCAACCCTACCCCATCATTCGTACTAATTTAGTGCGTAACGTACCAGCGAATTAAGGCTTAGGTACGGTAAAGCACCTTAATAAGGTAAAAACAATTTCAAATAAATCTCACCGCATCAATAACTTAGCTTAAGAGGCGATTTCGTAAGTTACTGATTTATACTCTATGATACTGGCTGTTTTGCCCCATTTTTGCCCCACGCATCTCTCTTTCAAATTCACCTACCCTCATCCATAGTACACACCATCCCCCTTTCCAATGATCATTGATATTGTTCGTTTTTTATCCTACAGTAGCAAACGCAACTAACCACTGCGCATAACGACCAAATGCATAATAGGTAACTGACCATGAGTAAGACCAAACACATCCGAGATCTATCTACTTTCGTTCCCACTAACTTAAGAGAAAGCTCCTGCAAGCGTCGTACTGCGTAGCAAATTTACCATTAACAGCCATATCAACTGATAGGTAACGACCAATGAATACCATCTGCCATACCCCAGACCCATTCAAAAACCCTCAAACTATGTCCAGTCGTGAAATCGCGGAACTGACAGATATTAGACATGACAACGTCATCCGAACAATTGAGTCTCTGATTTCAAAAAACTTGCTGGAACATCCTCAATTTGAGGAAGTTAGAAACCACCGTAACCAAGCCATTAAACAATGCATGTTAAATAAACGCGATAGCCTTGTGCTTGTGGCTCGACTATCACCTGAGTTTACAGCTGCTGTCATTGACCGTTGGCAACAGCTTGAAATGCTGCAACACTCAAATACCCCTGTCATTACTGATCAACTGGCTTTTGTTGAGTCACTAACTAAAGCACTTAACATGAGTGATAGCGGCAAGCTTGGGGTATATCAAAGAGTTGCGCAGTACAATCACATCCCTCTCGATATTCTTCCCTCTTACACCGTTGATGCCCCTGATGGATCTACCGACGACAGCAGCGAAGCAACCTTTTCTGCTAGCCAGGGACTTAAAGAGTACAACATCAGGGTTAGCGCCATTGCTTTCAACAGATTGCTGAGTGAACACGGCATACTGGAGCGATTAGATCGTAAATCTTCAAGAAAGAAGATAAAACAATTCTGGTCGATTACTAGAGATGGTCTGCGCTATGGAAAAAACCTCACCAATCCGAACAACCAGAAAGAAACTCAAGCACATTGGTATCGTTCAACGTTTCGCGACCTGCTTGTTGTAGTTGGACTGGTTGAAGAAGCGGCATAAGCCGGGTATTTGATTCCCCATATATAACGATCAACTTCATAATAGGTAACGACCAATGAATACCATCTGCCATACCCAAGATCGATCTACCAAAGTTCAAACCCTCATAGCCAGCAATCAAGAGAGTGCTATCCATTCGCTAGTTATGGTCAACGATCAGAACATTGCTATCACTACTTCTTTAAGGATTGCGGAAGGTGTGGGAAATCCGCACTCTTCTGTTATCAAGCTGATTCGCAACAATATTAAAGATTTTCAGGAGTTTGGAATCATCGGATTTGAAATCCAGCCAAAACCTAAAGGTCAGCGTGGCGGAAGTGCTACCGAATATGCCATCCTCAACGAGCAGCAAGCTACCCTGTTAATGACTTATATGCGAAACACCGAGATTGTTCGGATGTTCAAGAAGCGATTAGTGAAAGCCTTCTTTGAGCAGGGAAGACAAAAGCAAACTCATGGAAACTTTTCCCGCCTTGAGATCTTACAGCTAGCTTTAGAAGCCGAACAAAAGCGACTTCAACTCGAACAAGAAAACCAGCAACTAGAAACCAAGGGTGCCGAGGATGCGCCGAAAGTTGCTTTCCATGACCAGGTAACAATAGCCCCTGATGCAATAAGTGTCGCTCAGGCAGCCAAGGTGATAGGAACTGGCCGGAATCGCTTAATCAGCTTCCTTCGCAAAATAAAATGGATCACACGAAAGAATGAGCCCTATCAGGCCAAGATTGAGCAAGGGCTTCTCGATGTAAAATTAGGAAACTGGGAACATCCAGATCATGGACTTCAACAATCAGTTACAGCACTAGTTACTGGTAAAGGGCTTTCAAGGTTGCAACAACTTTGGAGTGAAACCAAAATCCACCATTGAAAGAAGACTGGGCGGCAATTGTCGCCCTCTCAATTTCAATAACCAAAGAAACTAACACTCCTTTATTTGGAGTTTTCACCTTATGAGGCCAGTGCTACAGTATTCATATGCTATATTAGATTTTTTAGTTACTAAGGGCATATATATGAATAAACATAATCTAAAAATGATAACCCCTACTCACTCTCCCTTGTCATGCCCTGGATGTGGTGAAATGTACAACTACTTCTTTCATTCAGCAGCGACAATTGCTTTTTGTCCAGATGCAAACTTAGAAACCCTGCTCAAGTTTCGCTCATTCAGCCCAAATTCTAGTTATAGCCACTTGAAATAAATCACAAAACTGAGATGTCTCACCTTCACGTCCAACAATTAATGTATGATGCGTTACTCATATGGCAGATAAATGATTCTGTTCGGCGGTAGCGTGCCGTGCACCTTGAGTGTGAGCTAAAAGGCATCTACCCTGACGGGTTTAGCTGCTCTATTGCTAGAGACCCATGAATTCAACGTGGCGAATTTTTGCGCTACTTCTTTAAAAACCTTAGGAGTTAACATGACAAGATTTTTAGCTATTTGCTTACTTTCACTTTTGCCTACTACAGCTATCGCACAAGTTGGTGATGTTACTGGAAAAATCACAAGAATTACGAACTGGGAAGGTCATAAAGGGTCATTGATAGGCTTTAGTGATATGAGTCCTGCAAATTCTTTCTGTCCAAGGAATGATTATTTTATTCTACCGGCTGATCATGATTTCCATGATCAAAATTACAGCCTTCTCCTAGCCGCATTCATGTCAAATAAGTCTGTTACTATTTCCGTTTCTCAAGGTGACTGCTTAGACGAAATGCCGAGAGTTCGTCATATCTGGATTACTCAATAATCCTGTTTAGAGCTGTGTGGTTTTTGCTAGTTAATTAGGTGTTCGTCGATTTTATCAATGATGCAAACATCATCTTATCAACAATAGGATATATAATACATTTAGAGCGACTAAAGATAATTATATGAATCAGAATCAAATAAACGCGATAATAGATATCCTCGTATTCATTTACTTCCTCGTAATTTTTTTATTTGCCTTCTATAACTTAACAAAAGGCTCTGTGATAAAGGAGTT
>NZ_JAKRFQ010000534.1 GCF_022347985.1 Photobacterium sp. OFAV2-7 | reverse complement strand
ATCTATTTGAACCTTGGTTGCTGCAACAACTTTGTTGTTATCATCAATCGCGACAGCAATAAGCTGCTGTTTCAGCAATGCTTTGGCTGCGTCGCTTTCGATATCCAAAGTGAACGCCGTCCGACCAGTAAGGTGCGGGAACTTCGAATTCTTAATTTCCCCAGACTGGCTAAGCGCTGCTCGCATAAAGTCATCGGGTTTTGTGATATCACCGTTGCCCTTATCCGTAGACCACAGCTCGTAACGGCTTGCGTCACTGTTTTCGAACCAGGCGAAGGTGGTGAGATCCAACCAATGCGCTGATGCCCCGGACAATTTCACCGGAACTTCGGTAACCGCTTCATAATAAAGCGTGCTGTTACCGTCAAAGGTATATATTTTATCGCCCTTGGAAAAATCGAGCTGTAGATCATTACCACCCAGCGCTTTGTCGTCACCCTTGTGGACAATGAAATTCATACAACTTGAGTGACCGGCCTTCAGCGGTAGCTTGTACACCGCACCGTATTCAGCACTGATCTCGGTTGGCATGAAAGGCGCTCCCCAAGACACACCTTCCAGCGCACTATCGGCAATACTGTCACAAGTGTCGTTGTTCCAGATATGCAGGCCCCAGCCATCATAATTGCCATCGGCGCGCTTGTAGTGGATCACCGCTTCCGTGTATTCAGGCGCAGGTTTGTCCGGCGTACTGTCAGTCCCTTTGGGATCTGGGTCGATGCTATCGGGAATGCCGTCACCATCATCGTCACTGGAGGCAAAGTCTCCTAATCCATCACCATTTGTATCAAGGCTCTCGAATCGGTCACGGGGGAATGCGTCGCTCTTGTTGTCTGCGCCGTCATTATCGATATCAGCATCATCCACATCGGCGATCTTATCACCATCAAGGTCAGCAGGCTGATCCGCCTTATCTTTACTGTTAGTGCCTAAACGCTCCTCGTCAGCATTCGACCAACCATCACCGTCCAAGTCTAACGGTGTGGATTGAGGGTTCTTAGGATCACTTCCGGCCTCAAGCTCTTCGGTATCTTTGAACGTGTCGTTATCATCATCTGCATCGTCCGCATCGGCGATCTTATCGCCATCAAAGTCTGGCGGCGTTGAGCTTGAATCATAAGGATCCGATTCCAGACGCAGCTCAATAGTGTCATTGAAGCCATCGTTGTCATCGTCCAGATCGGCATGATCACCGATTTTATCATTATCAAAATCAGCATTTTCTTTCGGATCATTTGGGAAAAGATCTATATCGTCAGCAAAGCCGTCATTATCACTGTCAACAGCAACAGCCGGTTTTCCGTCTTTATCTTTAACTAACGTTTTATCTTTCAGGTTCGGTTCCTGATTATTCTTACGCTGGGCATCAATCTCTTGTCCAAGCGCTGTTGCACCCTGAGAAAGCGCCGCTTTCTGCTCGGCAATAGTATTTGTTTCTATCTGCTCAGGTAGCAGCTGGGCAATAGCACGTGCCGACTGGGCAAGCAGCGTATTATTTGAAGCGATATAGTCTTGCTTTGGATCCAGATCAGGCTGAGCCAGTTCGTTACGCACTGAAGCCAAGGCCTCCTCTTCCGAGGCGCCCTCTGCCATTTTCAAGCCAATCATGGTCGTTACCGGGCTGATTTTCTGGTAACCCTTCGGCGCCATCATTACATAGTCACGAGTAACAGCAATACCAGGGTTATCCTCGTCGATAGTCTGCCCTTTAAGCACCTTAGTCATCAGCGAATAGTGCGCCGGATCACCATTATACTGGGTCAAATCCAGGATCGCTTTACCTTCTGCACCAGTTATCGCCTGTGGCTCGTTAGGATCTAGCTTGAAGTTACCATTCACATCCAGCCATACCTGGGCCTTTTGCAAATAGCCATCCATTGCCTGAACACTTAATTGTGTTACCGGCTGGGTTGATGGCTGAGGTGACACTGAACCAGTGTCATTATCGCCACAACCCGCTATCACACCGAGCGATGCAAGGGCAACGGTCAGCTTGGTTAGGTTCGTTTTCATTGTTCTACCCATTGATTTAAAAAAGGCACAGGTGAAAACACGCCCCTGACGATATCGAAAGGAAACTGCGCACTGTTCACCTTTACACATAAAAAAAGGGTATAAGAACAAGACAATACATTACCTCACCCTATCAAGACGCTGGCAGGGGGATGAGGCTGAAGGCGTAGAAACTAAAGAGTTGATGATAATCACTCTTTGTAAGTCTACTTATTTAATTGATTTACAAGATAAACCCACAATTCGAGATGGCCGTCACCTTTAACTCAAAAAAACAAGAGTGTTATGAAAGTAAATAACATTTTGAGTAAATCAATATTAATGACAGATTTGTGCTGTTAATCAATAAAAGTACGCTGTATAAACTGCAGAAAACTTGGACTGTATGGATAATAAATAATCACAACCAGGCCGAAATAATAAGTATATATCAGGTACGCATAAAACTACCCATATGCTGTGGAAACCACCAAAAGGATGACTCTAATTTTCATATTGAACGATGTGTTTTATTTGGCGTAAAAATGTCTACTTTGAACCAATACAAGCCTAGGCGCAATAAACGCAGTCACTCGAATTCATTTCAGCATGATAAAACTAGGCGAGACAAACCGTGTTAAGTAATAACGTTAATCGTTACTGTCTACCTATCTCATAAGCACCCCAAGAAAAACACCTATACTTTCAACCACCTACAGTTGGCGGTTGAAAGTGACGTTTTGAAACCGGAGCTACGCTGAATGCACACAAGTATTCAATAAAATAGACTTATTCGCATTTATACATTTATGAGAAGAAAGTATGATTGCTAATCATTGAGGTATTTTCTTTTATAATCAGAGGCTCGGGCAATAATGATAAATGGTAATGCCGGTATGACTAAACCAAGCGAGAAGATTATTTCCTCCTCTGATAGAAGCATAATCATACTTCCAATAATAGCGAGCAGTAGAGCACTTACTATAAAGTAATGACTTTTCTTATATTTTTGGCTAAATAAAGCGTAACTTCGGATCATAGTGAAAACTTTTAATGTTGTGTACCTTATTCTAGCGTCATATTACTGGAAAACTTAAATACTTTTTAATGTTTTTTTCATGCTAGTTTATTATCAACACACTTTCATATCTGTAATTTTCATATAAGACTTAATCCAACTCTCAAATAAACAACTTGAATAAAAAAACAAGTCACTGAGCACTTTTATATACTCTCAATTATTCAACTTACTCCTTATGTTCCCAGCCGGTAAATAAAGGCTGCCAGTTTTTAGGTTTTTTACACACCTTTAATAAATTATGTTCATAAGAGATTACTAGATAAGTTTCATATAAAAGCGACAAATAACATTCATTGTATGCTGAATAAACTTGAAGAAAATCTCGCTTTTTCTAATAAGACTTACGTGTCATGGCGATACGGTGAGGGCATCTAGCTCAACGTATACAAAAAAGCCCCGTCATTTCTGACGAGGCTTCATGTAGTGGCGGAGCGGACGGGACTCGAACCCGCGACCCCCGGCGTGACAGGCCGGTATTCTAACCAACTGAACTACCGCTCCAATTCTGTGCGAAACTCGGCTTGCG
>NZ_JAKRFQ010000533.1 GCF_022347985.1 Photobacterium sp. OFAV2-7 | reverse complement strand
AAGGATTCACTTTGTCTAAAATTGCTCGGGCTCATTCCGACCGATTTACTAAAGTCACGTGAAAAATGAAGCGGGTCATTGTAGCCGACCTGAAAGGCAATCCTGGCAATGCTGTGGTCCGTTTCGACAAGCATTCTTCGTGCCTGTGCCAGGCGATAGCTTTTAAGCCATTTCAGCGGAGACTGGTTGAACGTTGACTTGAACAGCTTGAAGACCTGGGACTTGCTCACCTGGCAATAGCTGGCGAACTTGTCAATATCCCAGTGTTCGCCATAGTGGCTATGAATTTTGTAGACCAGATTAGCCAGTCCGCGGTGTCTGACAGGATCCTGGGTCATCTTGTCTGATTCACTCCTGACTTCAAGGAGTTGCAACAGAAGTTCAGATATCAGCTTGTCACAAGATATATCCGAGAGCAGGGAGTGGTGCTGCATTTGGGCAAAGACAGCCTTGAAGATCTCACAGACTCTATCTGGGTTTTCCATCAGGAAGGTCGGCTGTTGCGGTACCTGTAAAAACTGCATGATTTTGTCAAGTTTACCGCCGTCAACCCGTAACCAGTAGATTTGCCACGGCCGCTTGGGATCCGGATAGTGACGGTGGGGCTCGCTTACCGGTAGCCATACCAGCTGGCCCTGATGGACATAATGTTTTTCACCGCCAAAATCAACCCATCCTGCGCCTGAAAGACAATAGATAAACTCATGCCCTACAACGGATTTTCTATTGATTTTGTAATCCGAGCCGGTAATTAAATGGCCAGCCCTAAGCACCCGGTAACTGCATAAAGCAGAAAAGTCTAATGAGTCACGATAATAAGAAGACAGTACGGTTGTATCAGGCATTCAGATATTCCTGTTGGTACGAGTAGCACATACATAGCAGATCTTTTGTTTCTGGTATGGATAAAAATAGCAAACAGTGACTCTTATCACGAAAGCCTGAGTGTGGATAGTTTTGTCCATATTCCAGACAGTCATATGTATTAACCCACGCACAATCTGGTCATAAAGTGAAAGGCAATTAACCACACCACTAAAGATGAATCTTTATTCTCAGGAGTTACACTCATGATCGACTTTAACGATCCTAAGCAAATTGCCAAAGCTATCCAGTTTACTAACGTCAATCCGGATCTGACCAAAGAGGGGCTGTTGGCTCACCTTGAGATCTGTAAGAAATACGGTTTCGATGCGGCAATGATTGCACCTTGCTGGGTGAAAGTAGCCAAGGAATACCTCAAAGGCACCGGCATCCGGGTGGCAACCACCCTTAACTTCCCCCAGGCCAATGACACGACGGCGATGAAAGTGGCGCTTGTTCATCAGTTAGGCACCGAAGGGGCAGATGAGTTTGATTTCCCGCCAAACCCGGGTTTTCTGCTAAGTGGTATGGAAGATGAGTACTACAACGAAATCAAGCAGGTTGTTGATGCCGCCCATTCTTACGGCATGAAGGTAAAAGTGATGCTTGAGTTTGGCTTCCTGCCGACCGAGGCGCTCAAGATCAAAGCGACACAGCTTTCTTACAAAGCCGGTGTTGACTGGGTTAAGCAGTCTTCTGGCTGGGGCAAGGGCGGCTGTGCAGCGACAGTCGAAGATGTACGTATTTTGGCTGCGCATATCGAAGCTCCTTGCAAGGTCAAGGTCTCTGGCAAGGTGAATACGGTCGAGAAAATGAAGGAGATGTTCGAGGCCGGTGCCGAGCTTGTCGGGACCAGCTCGGGCCCTGAAATTGTTGAAGGCCTGGTTGGCGATATCAACGCTTACTAATCATAAAGCAACGGCTAGCGGCGACATGTCCTGCTAGCCGTTTTTGTTTGAGTTAACGTGGAAGGTATGAAATGAGCGTTTTTATTCTGGGTAGCTACGCCAAGGCGCTGGTGATGACAACCGATCGTATTCCGCTGGTTGGCGAGACGTTGATTGGCGAGGACTTCCGTCAGACATTTGGCGGAAAGGGATCGGATATGGCCGTTCAGGCGGCGCGTCTGGGGGCCGACGTCTATTACTCCGGTGTGGTCGGTAACGATACGTTTGGTACTGAGTTCCGAGAGCTGATGAAACAAGAAGGTGTCAACACCGATGCGCTGCGGGTTACCGATGAACTGGCAACAGGGGCCGGGCTGATCATCAAGGACAATAATGCACAAAATGTGATTGTCGTCGATATGGGGGCCAACAAGCTTTATGACAAGAATGATGTCTTCGATGCCAAACCCCTGATGAATGAGTGCAAGGTTGCGCTGGCCCAGCTGGAGATCCCGCTGGAAACGGCTTTGTATGGCCTAAAGATTGCCAAGTCTCTCGGCAAGCAGACGGTCTTTAATCCGGCACCGGCGCGTGATTTGCGCGGCCTGGATCTCTCTAACATTGATTACCTGACACCTAACGAAACCGAAGCCCGTGTTGCTATCGGCCTGGCCCCGGACGATCCGATCAGCAACCGTGAAGTGGCCGACCGCCTGCTGGAAACCGGCTGCAAGGCCATTGTAATGACCCTTGGCGAGCATGGCTCGGCCGTCTTTACCCAAGAAACGACTATCACTGTTCCGCCTTGCCTGGTTGATGTTGTAGATAGCAACGGTGCCGGTGATAGCTTCAATGCCGCGCTATCGGTTGCGCTTTCCGAGGAGATGGACATCGCCGATGCCGTCCAGTTTGCCAACGCAACAGCTGCCCTGTGCTGTACCCAGTGGGAAACGGTGCCTTCCTATTACAACCGCCTGGCTGTCGATGCCTTCCTGGCCGAACAATAAGGACTCAGACAATGAAACCAAACTGTATTCTGCATCCTCAACTGGCCCATGCGCTGGCCACACTGGGGCACGGTGATATTGTCCTTGTCACTGATGCCGGTTTTCCTATTCCTGCCGATGCCAACCGTATCGATCTGGGTTTTTACCCCGGTACCGTTGATGTACTGGAGATCCTCAGCGTACTGAGTGGCGAGCTGTGTGTCGAAGAGGTCCGCTTCGATACCGAGGTGCGCGATCGCAATCCGAAGCTCTACAAGTCTGTTCAGGAGATTTACACCGGCTCGGGTGCCGACTTCGGCATTGCCAACCATGCCGAGCTGGTTGCTGATATCGCGCCCAAGGCCAAGGTGATCATCCGCTCGGGCTCGTTCAATGCTTACGCCAACTTCGCCCTGACAGCCGCAACAGATGCCAATGCCTGGTTTACAGATATCGACCCTTTGCCTGCCTATGTCGAGCGACGAAAACGCATCGAAGAGCAGTATGTACCGTCGTTGAAATGATTGCCTGCTGGCGTTTACCGATAAGCGAGAAAAACATGACTCAAATGAAAAACCGTGATGCCAGTGTGTTTGGCCACTGGATCACCAAAAATGGCATGCCGGCATTTAACTACACGGCAAACCCGCTGACACTTGGACAATGCGAATGGGATCCGATCGTACTGCCAACAACACGCCGTCACTGCCATGTGATGGGTAATCTGGCAATTTCTGCGATCGTTGACAATATGGGCACGACGTCGATTTGGGACGAAAGTGAAGTTCAGCGCTATCTGACCGCCCCGGATCACCAGAAAGGCGGCACAGGCATCACGCTGATCGAAGAGCAAGACGGCAGC
>NZ_JAKRFQ010000532.1 GCF_022347985.1 Photobacterium sp. OFAV2-7 | reverse complement strand
ATCAGCGGCTTATATTATATATTTTTCTGAATTTATCTGTTCTGATAACTATTTGCGGTTATGGTTACAATGCTAGCTCAGCGCAAACACCTTCGCAGCCAGAAGTGGTAACTCGATACAAACTTTACCTTTTCCGTCCGCGACCATTAGCGAAACCTCTTCCTTGCCATAAAGCTGCTCTTCCAACGGGTAGTTACCATCACTGAGCCCCCAGGCATCAATCAATGCCGTAGGAATAATGACTTCTGTCGGGCCATGATCCCTCTCGGCAAAATTGGCAATGATCAACAGCTTTTGCTGCTCGTCATATCGACTGAAGCAAAATAGCTGATCGTTATAGTTCGGATTGTTCTGACGGTTATAGCGATGGATCTCCTGATACTTACCTGTCATCGACGAACTTGTCAGCGTGAAATTGAGCAAACGCTGATAGAAATCCCGTAACGCCTTTTCTTCATTAGTTAATAATCCGCCATCGAACTCACCACTGTTCATCCAACGCTGATGATTAGGCACACCATAGTAATCAAAAATCGTGGTACGAGAGTGAAGGCCAAAACCAGCATCATCACCACCAGCCTCGCCAACTTCCTGGCCGAAATACACCATGGTCGGTGAGGTACTCAATGTTGCTGATACCAGCATCGCTGGTTTGCCCTTATTGGCATCCCCTGCGAACTCAGGGCTGGCTACCCGCTGCTCATCATGGTTATCAAGAAAGTGCAGCATGTGGTGTTCTATATCTTCCAACTGCTCTTGCACTTCGGCAATCGCATCGGTAGAACCTTTGCCCTGCATGACTAATTTCAGGCTGTCGTATAGATCCACCTTGTCATAGAGGTAATCCATTTTTCCAAGGTGGATATAGTCGCGATAAAGATGCGGCTGGTACACTTCAGCCATCAAGAAAGCCTCCGGGTTTGCCTGCTTGATTGAGGAGTTCATAAAACTCCAAAACTCTACAGGTACCATTTCAGCCATGTCATAACGGAAACCATCGACACCAAGTTCAAGCCAGTACAAGGCAATATCGCGGAATTTAATCCATGAATCCGGCACCGATTTGTCCTGCCAGAATAAGTAATGTTCCTGGTGATCTTTTTCCTCGTATCCCTCTGGTAACTCGTCAAAGTCTTTGGTTCCGTCTGGCTTGACGCCGTAATTTACCTTAACCGTTTCATACCAGTCATCGAATTTAGGCTGAGCAAGACGCGAGCCATTGCCGGTCCATTTGGCAGGATACTCTTCATAAGGGGGATTCAAATCCGGATGGGCTTCGCCGCCTAACGGCTGATAACCATTTTCAGGTTCTGGCAGTCTGAAGGCTTCTCCCGGAATATAGTAAAAATTATTATCCCGATGATAGGCCTGTGTCGTATCATCTGATGCACCAAAATCCTCAATACCTTCCGGATTTGTCAGTCCTTCGTAACGTCGGGCAACATGGTTTGGCACGATATCGATAATGACTTTCAAGCCATGCCGATGGCTGCGTTCGATAAGAGCCTGGAACTCCTCGAGACGCCTGGCCGGATCGACGGCAAGATCGGGATTAACGTTGTAATAGTCTTTTACTGCGTATGGCGATCCCGCGCGCCCCTTTACCACACTGGGATGATCGGCACTGATCCCGTACTGGCTATAATCGCGGACCAACGCATGGTGTGGCACACCGGTATACCAGATATGACTTACACCTAGCTGACGGATCTCGCTTAATGCTTTATCCGTAAAGTCATTGAATTTCCCGACACCGTTTTCCTCAATGGTGCCCCAGGTTTTATTAGTTGTGTTGGTATTGCCAAACAAGCGAGTAAATACCTGATAGACAACGTGCTTATCAGGTGTCTTGAGTTTCTTAACGTCAGTCATGATAGGTTAACTCAGAAGGCTAATAGTGGAGTTAGAGAGATGCGAGAACGGGCAAAGGCTTACCCGTATCCTCAAACCACACCAGGACAGATGGTCATTGCCCTGGCGTGGTCAGTTATAGTAGTTACTTTTTGATCAGTTCAACGAAAGTTGTTTCGGCTGAGCGAGAACCTGCGCGCTTGGCTTCCTCTAGGAGCTGCAATGCCTTGTGCATATCATTCTTCTCAACAGCGGCTTTAATTTGAGAGTTATAGAAGGCCTCTGTTTCAGGAAGCATAGCTGGTGTATTTACTGTATTGGCTACCGGTTGTTGTGTTGAGGCAGCGGCTGCAACAGGCACAGGCGCAACAACGGCAGTAGTCGGTGCCTTAACAGGTGCTTTTGTCGATACTGGGGCAGTAGTGACCTTCTCGGCAGCACGATAAGAACGCAAATTTAACGGTTTCAGTTCCAGTTCAAGAGAGCCAAATTTCTGGTGCTGAATCACAGGATCCGTAACAATAGGTCGTGCCAAGCCAAGATCTTCCGCACGTACTCGCTCTGGGTGTGGGATCTGAATTTCACCCTGGCGATAGTCCAATGGAGAATAGACCACCATGTATGGAGTCGTCTGATGATCCATTTCAAATCGGTTTCTATAGCTGGATAGTCTAAACATATCCGATAACTTCACTTCGAAATCATCCAGTTCGATGAACTTCACTGGTTTGAAGTCTGGATCAAGCAGCATCACCTTAGGCGCAAAGACACCAGAGTTTTTCATCCAGCTCTTTAGCTCAACCTGCATTCTTTCAACATCATTAGGCAACGCAAAGCCTGCATAATAACTTTTTCCCTCAGGGAACTGACCTACTTGCGAGTATTCATCAATCATGAAGTCAATATCATTTCCCCGCATCGGAACCCAGGAAAATTCACTGTAGTCACTGCAGCAGACAACAGCTGTCACTGCTATATCTTTTGTCGCAGCATTTGCATTCGCAGTCGGGGAAGCTGCACAACCAATCAAGCTTGCCGCCAGTAGGACAGCCAAAGTAGTTTTAATTATTTTCATCTATTATCTCCCATACCCTTACGACTTTTTCTGGGTACATATCTATTGCCTTGCAACCAAATCTACAGCAGAAACCAATAGATATATACTCAAAAAGGCAGCCCGGAGGCTGCCTTTGACAAAGTTCGGCTTAAAACCAAATTTCAGTGTGAACACCGAATACAACCTGGTCTTTTTCACCAGATTCTGTGATGCCGATACCACCAGCAGCGGCTTCATCACTCGTACCAACCCAAGTTACGTACGGCTTGATTTGTGGACGACCAAAGTAGTCCGCGTTCACAGTAAATACTGTTGCCGCTTCAACTGTGTAGAAATCAGTAGATTTGTCCTTGCGACCCCACTGTCCACCATTCACTTCTTCAACAGCATAAGAACCTGTAAGCTCTAAACGGAAGTTATCGTTAACTTTATATGTTGGACGAGCTGCCAGGATATAGCGAGTTACTTCATCATCCGCTGTACCTGTTGCGCCCCAATCCATTCCTTCTGGTGCCCAGTATGTAAATTCTGTGCCTAACTGCCAATTATCTGAGATGTTCAATACACCATAAGAAGTTACAAATAGTGATTTAGAATCTTCTAGCCAATCACCACTCCAGCCACCGAAGTTTACACCACGGTTTGCACCAAGACCTTCACCGTAAGCAATCGCTGTTTGTGTCCAGCCGTCTA
>NZ_JAKRFQ010000054.1 GCF_022347985.1 Photobacterium sp. OFAV2-7 | reverse complement strand
CGACTCTGGTGAAGTAAGTCTTCGTGTTAGTTATAGCTTTGGCAAAATGAAAAGTGGCTGCGGTAGTGAAATTACAATTAATCAGTCACGAACAGTTTGATGCAAATGAGAACGTTCGCTATGTTTAGAAAATATTCTCGTAAAATCTGACTGTTAGGAGTGCTGTGTGGCTGGAGCAAGTTTATTGGCCCTATTAGACGATATCGCAACGGTGCTTGATGACGTGGCGGTGATGAGTAAAGTTGCCGCCCGTAAGACGGCCGGGGTGTTAGGTGATGATCTTGCCTTGAATGCCCAGCAGGTTTCAGGCGTGAGGGCCGAAAGGGAGATACCGGTTGTCTGGGCCGTAGCCAAAGGATCATTTCGAAACAAGTTGATATTAGTTCCGGCTGCTTTGCTGATCAGCGCTTTTGCCCCTTGGCTCATCACGCCAATGCTGCTAGTTGGTGGTCTGTTTCTTTGTTACGAAGGTTTTGAAAAAGTCGTCGAGAAAATGTTTCACTCCCCGCAGCTAAAAGAATCCGAACTGCTAGATGGCTTGGATAAGGCCGACGATGTTGTTGAGTTTGAAAAGCAAAAGATTAAAGGCGCGGTTAGAACGGACTTTGTCTTGTCGGCTGAGATTATTGTGATTGCATTGGGTACGGTGCAGGAAGTTCCTATTGTTACCCAGGTGCTGGTGATTAGCCTTATTGCTGTATTGATGACTATCGGTGTCTATGGGTTAGTAGCAGGTATCGTCAAACTTGATGATCTAGGGCTGTATCTGGTTAAAAATAGCTATGTTGCATCTTTTAAGCATGCAATTGGCAACGCATTAATCAACGCCGCGCCCTATCTGATGAAGTTTTTAGCAGTGGTCGGCACCATAGCCATGTTCTTAGTCGGTGGCGGTATTGTTGTCCACAGTATCCCGAACTCCCATGCCTTAGTTCACCACCTTGTTGAACGGGGTGACATGATCCCCGGCGGCCCACTCATGCTACCGGCTCTGGTTAATGCGGTAATCGGACTATTATCAGGCGCTCTTGTGCTTGCCGGGATATCTTTCTTCGGCCGTGTAAAGGCGATGACGAAAGAGTAAATTAGGTCATTGGATAATTTGGTATTAACATGGCCAGATATGTTTAGCCTGATCTGATTGAGAATAAAATGAAAAACGCCTTACTTGCGATAGCCGTTAGCTCCTTTATGGGGCTATCGAGTTTCGGCGTATCTGCCGATATTGTTCCCGTTGCCTTCCAGAACATCCCTGAAGTGATGGCTGAGTTTGACTCTGCCAAAGAGTTTCGCAAGAAGGCGCTGACCTATGGCCGTCTGCCTCATCGCAGTGAAATTGGCCGAGCATTTCCAACCTATGTTGCCGACGACGCCGGAAAGCCGATATTGGAAACAGAGAACGAGCTGTCTGATGCTGTTGTGATAGCACGTAACCCTGAGCCAGTGAGTGGTGCCGTGTTTAACGAGTGGCTGGTCCCTAAAGAGAAATGGGAGACGACATACGGCAAGCTGCCTGAGTACACCGAGTTTGAACCGTTCAAGCGGATTAAGACCATTAAGGCTATTCCAATTACCGAGGAAGTCCTCACCTTACTAGGTAGTGAGAATGGAGATACTGCCGTTATTGCTGTTGAATGGAATGATAAAGGAATGACTGTATACAAAGGTGGCTACCTGGCTGACGGCGGATACGGTATTGCTCCCGAAGAGATGGCGAAGACGTATGAGGAAGTTGAATAACAGCCAGACTTGCTTTTTGGGTTATTAGAGAAAGACGTGAATATAACAACAAGAATGGCAACTGAAGAAGACTTCGCTTTCGCCTACCAGTTAAAGAAAGCGGCAGAATATGGACCTATTAAGGCTGTATTTGGTTGGGATGAGGCGCTACAGCAGAAGTTACACCGCCAAGAGTGGTCTGAGTGCAAGCCAATTCTGATTTTGTCTGATGGTGAGCCCATTGGTTCGTACCTGGTCAAGGAGAACGAGGATCACCTGTATTTGGGGCGGTTCTTCTTGCTTCCGGAATGCCATGGTAGGGGGATTGGCAGCGGCATTCTTACTGACGTAACTAAACATGCAGACCAGCAACAACTACCCTGCAGATTAGATTATTTGCAGGGCAATCGTGTCGGTCGCCTGTATGAACGCTATGGTTTTCAGAAAGTCAGCGAAAATGCACAGTTTATTTTTATGGAGCGAAAGCCGAAGGATGCCGTGTAATTACACTTTCGCCTTTAATCACACGCAATCTTTGAGTTTAGACATAAGGGGGAGCGCGTTATTATGGTGGCGGTAATAGGTTGAGTGAATAAGCAAAAGGACGACATGAAACAACTGACCAAAGATCTATGGGTTGTTGACGGAGATACGGTCTCTTTTTATTGCTGCCCGTTTACAACCCGGATGACGGTGATCCGGCTGCAGACGGGTGATCTTTGGCTACACAGTCCCGTTCGCTATTCCCCGGAGCTTGCCGAGCAGTTGGCTGGCTTGGGGCGGGTCAAGTACCTTATTGCCCCCAATCACCTGCATCACCTGTATTTGGACCAGTGGCTAGAACACTATCCTGACGCGCAGCTTTTTGGTACTGACGAGGTGATTGCCAAGCGCGAAGATCTTCATTTCGATGCATCACTTAATCTGACCGAGCAATTCCATCCCCAGCTTGCTGAAAAGTGGCCCTGGCATGATGAAATCGATCAGCGATTAGTGAGTGGCTCACCATTAATGCAAGAGTGCGTCTTCTTCCATCGTGCAACAAGCACAGTGATCTTGACTGATTTGATAGAGAACTTTCCTCCCGGACATTTCAAAGGCTGGCGCAAGTTATTGGCTAAAGGGGCCGGGATCATAGCGCCGAACGGAAAAACGCCACTGGACTGGCGGCTTAGCTTTAAAAAGCCGGTGGTGAGAGAGCATGTTCAGTTGCTTCTCAACTGGCAGCCAGAGCGAGTTATCATGGCGCATGGAGAAATTGTTGATCATCAGGCAGTGTCGTTTTTGAAGCGTTCCTTCAAGTGGACGGAATAAGCTAATCTCATAGGCAAAAGCTGTATTGGGCCTTTTCCTGAGTTATATGGCGACTTCTTTTGGTGACAGTAACGCGCTGAATTCCTCTTCCGGTAGCGGCATGGAAAAGAGGCTTCCTTGTCCATAATCACAGCCTGCAGCAGCGAGTAGGGCACGTTGTTCATTGGTTTCAATACCTTCGGCGACCACTTTCAAACCGAGTTTGTGCGCCATCACAATGATGGCTTCGCAAACAGCGAAGTCTTCCGAGCCTGCCTTGAGGCTGCGGACAAAAGATTGGTCGATCTTGATATTGTCGACGTCGAATTTCTTGATGTAGGAGAGCGATGAGTAACCGGTGCCGAAGTCATCGAGAGACACCTCGATACCGGCATCACGAAACTCGAGTAACTTGTCTGTCACTGTCTTGTTGGCATCAAGCAGTAGCCCCTCGGTAATTTCAATCGCGATAGCCTGTCCCGGCAAATCGAGCGATCGGAGGTGCTCGATCCAGCGTGAAATATCATTGCCCTTGTCGCGAAACTGCAGTGGGGACTTGTTGATGCTGATCTGAAAGTCTGGATCATGTAAAGCTCGCCACCGGGCTGCTTGTTGGGCAGCCTGGTGGAAAACCCAGTCACCAAGTTCGATTACGATCCCGGTTTCTTCGGCAACCGGAATGAATTCTGCCGGACTGACCATGCCAAGTGTCGGATGGCACCAGCGGATAAGGGCCTCGGCCTTGGTCATGTTGCCTGTGGTCAGCTCGACAATCGGTTGGTAGTGCAGTTGTAATTGGCTGCTGTTGAGCGCAAGCCGTAACTCATTGGCCAGTTGACGGCGGTACAGGGCCTTTTCCTGCATCGATGATGTGAAGTAGCGGTAGCAGTTGCGCCCTTGTTCTTTGGCGGCGTACATGGCCTGATCGGCATTTTTGAGCAGGGTATCGGCGTCAGTTCCGTCTTCCGGGTAGA
Organism: Photobacterium sp. OFAV2-7; assembly: GCF_022347985.1. GTDB lineage: Bacteria > Pseudomonadota > Gammaproteobacteria > Enterobacterales > Vibrionaceae > Photobacterium. The sequence goes on along the minus strand of NZ_JAKRFQ010000054.1, from coordinate 8,985 downwards.
GTGTAATACCGATACTTGGTGATATATAGATAGTTTCAACACCGATGGAAAACGGCACAGAGAATTGGCTGAGAATAGCTTGCGCCACCTGTTCGGTACCATGGACATCGTCTTGTTCGCTGAGTATGACTGTAAATTCATCACCGCCAAGGCGCGATACGGTGTCTGTATCGCGGACACAGTTCTGCAGGCGCTGTGCGACATCAACCAGCAGTTGATCGCCAATGTTGTGACCCAGGGTATCGTTGACTTCCTTGAAGTGGTCGAGATCAAGAAAAAGTAGTGCCATGGGACGGTTAGCCCGGTGGGCCTTTTTCTTTTCCTGCTCAAGCTGGTTAATAAACATATGGCGGTTTGGCAGGCCGGTCAAGGCATCGAAATTGGCCTGGGTCCAGATGATCTCGTCAGACTTTTTCTTGTCGGTAATGTCTGAGAACTGGGCAACACGCCGGTGGATAGTACCGTCAGCATTGGTGATGGAGTTAACGGTAAGCCAGGCTGTATATGTCTTCCCGCTCTTGTGGCGCTTTTTTATTTCTCCCTGCCAGTAGCCGTTGCTGCTTAGAGTGTGCAGCATGTTCTGGATAACGTTGCTGTCTTGCTTGCGTGATACCAGGATCTTGGGGCTTTGACCCTTGACGTCATTGAGTGAGTAACCGGTAATTTCAGTAAAGGCCGGGTTGGTGGTAATGATCTCGCCATCGCTGTTGGTGACGACCATTGCCTCACTGCTGTTTTGATAGACCATGGACGCTAGTTGCATCGATTCTTCGGCAAGTTTGCGTTCGGTAATGTCGGTGTGGGTGCCGCACATCCGCAGCGGTTTGTTGCCGGCCCCGAAATTGACGATTTTGGCGCAGTCCAGGATCCACTTGTAGTCACCTTGCTTGGTGCGCATTCGATATTCAATCTTATGCTGAGAGCTACGTCCTTCAAGGTGATCAGTTAAAGACTGTTGGGCGGCCAGCCTGTCTTCCGGGTGAATACGGTTAAGCCAGAGAGTTGAATCCAGTTTTATCTCTTCGAAGCTGTAGCCCAGCATTTCAGCCCAACGGGCATTTCGTTGTACGGTATTGGCTTTTATGTTCCAGTCCCAAAAGCCGAGCTCGCTGCCAGCAAGGACAGAGGTCAGCTGCTCTTTTTGGGCAACAAGCTTGGTTTCGGCATGTTTACTCTCTGAGGTATCGAGCATGCCCGCAATAACAAACTGCACCTTTCCTTCAACCCGGTAGCAGGCAATGGTCATGTGAACATACACAATATCGCCATCTCTGCGGATAAAGCGCTTATCCAGTGAGTAGCCCTCAATCTCGCCTGCCATCATGCGGTGAAACTGTTCTAAATCAAGCTGCAAGTCATCAGGGTAGCTAACATCCGGCCAGGTTAACTGCAGGAGCTCTTCCTCGCTGTAACCGAGCATTTCACATAGTCGGGGATTGACCCGGAGCCAGCTTTTTCCCGGGTGGGTGATCGCTATTCCGATGTTACCCAGATCAAACTGAGAACGAAATAGGAATTCGCTTTCCCTGAGCGCCTCGGCAGTTCTATCACGCTGTAACCGCCGGACAAACAACACTCCGATAGCTGTAGTGATCAGAGGATAAATGAGCAATACCGGAAAGGAAATGTCAGACAGTACTTTAAGAGCAACAGGCACAGGTAAAGTGAACATTAGCGCCAGCATAACGCCATGGACTAAGATCCCAAATAAGTAGAGCTCGCGTGCGGTTAACTCAGCCAACGGCCGTCGCCGGTAATAGTGCCAGGCGATACCAAGGACACCGGAAGCGATGATAACAGTCACCCCGGTTATTGCAGCTTCGCCACCCTGGTAAAGCCGCAATGCAGCCGTCATTGCCATCGCGATAACGGTGGGGATCGGGCCGAAGAAGACCCCAGAGATCCCAAGTAGTACCGAGCGGGTATCAAAGATAATCCCAGGTGCGTACTCCCAGGGAGTGAGCATAATAATAGTGCCGATAAGCCCAAGGGCCAGACCCATGAAGACTTTCCAAAGCGAGTCGAAAGAGTGATGAGTGCGATGAGTTGCCATGTCGTAGATAAAGATCATGGCCAGTAGCAAGGCAGCATTATGAGTTAGCGCGAGAAGACTGGCGTGATTCATGCCAAGGTAAGTCTCTTATCGATTGATAGTGGGAATGTGAATTGTTTGTTGTGCTTTTGTGTCGATACTAACACATTTTTGCGATGGTTGAATATAGCCCCTTTTAGTAGGGACTTCTCTTTGGTTCAGATCACATTTTGTTTGGTATTGGTATAGTATCAGTTGTTCAGCTAAATCGATTTAGCAATAATGTATGCAATTATCTTATTGGAGTAGAAAGATGGCTAAAGTGTGGGTAACAGGGGATGCAGTGGTCGATTTGATCCCTGAGGGAGAAGGGACGTACCTGAAGTGCCCAGGCGGGGCTCCGGCAAACGTTGCGGTGGGGGTCGCCCGCCTCGGTGGTGACAGTGCTTTCTTTGGCCGGGTCGGGCTGGATCCACTTGGTCGTTTTATGAAAGAGGTACTCACCGACGAGGGCGTCGCTACCGAGCAAATGCTTCTCGATGCCGACCAGCGTACCTCAACGGTGATTGTCGATCTGGATGACGATGGTGAACGTAGCTTTACTTTCATGGTGAAACCCAGTGCTGATCAGTTTACGGTACCGGAAGATGTGCCTGCTTTTCAGCAAGGTGAATGGTTGCACGTCTGCTCGATCGCACTGGCGAACGAACCTTCGCGCTCGACCACGCTCGGGGCAATGAAAGCGATACGAGCTGCGGGCGGGTTTGTGTCGTTTGATCCAAATCTACGCGAAGAGGTATGGGCGAACCCGCAGGAATTAAAGCCTGTGGTTCTAGAGGCCGTTGCATTGGCTGATGTGGTGAAGTTTTCTGATGATGAGCTGCTATTCATTACCGGAAAAGATGATTTGCAGTCGGCGTTGGCTTGGCTGAACGAGAATTTTAACCTACCGCTTGTGATTATCACCCAAGGCAAGAAAGGGGCGCTGGTGGTGCAGGCAGAGCGTCAGCAATTGGTGACAGGGCGGCCTGTTAGTCCGGTTGATACTACAGGGGCCGGGGATGCTTTTGTTGGCGGTTTGCTGGCAGGTCTGGCGGCGAGTGATGACTGGCAGCTGGCAGATAAGCTGCTCGATATTATCAAGCAGGCTAATGCTTGTGGCGCGCTGGCGACCACTGCAAAGGGTGCGATGACAGCCTTGCCGACGGCCGAACAACTGGCAGCATATTTATACCAATCTACATAAGTATTTGATCATTCTTGCTGGTTAAAATCACTTTTAACTGCGTTATGAATTTTGTAATTAGAGTAACTAGTTAGCTGCAATTCATGCCTTGTTCTAAGTGATTTTTCCTGCGCAACTATCTGAACAACGACTTATCCAGATTGGTATTAGCTGACAAGGATCAGGCATTATTTAACCGGCAAAGGGCAGCTCAGTAGCTGCCCTTTTTGTATCCGTTAGAAAACACTTCGTTAGTCGCTGGTTAGCACTCCACAGAGCCCCTGCTTTCCTTCCCCGATTGCCAGACATAAAAAAACCGGGCCTAAGCCCGGTTTGATGTTTCATTCAAAGTGTTCAGGATTAAGCAAGTGCTTCCATCTGACCTTTGATGATTTCAGAGTGCGTACCGAATACTGCCTGGAAGTTGTCACCCTTCTCGAACACACCTGCTGCACCCAGTGCTTTCAGACGTGCTGTGTCAACTTTAGAGCCATCGATTACTGTTACACGTAGACGTGTGATACAAGCTTCAAGGTCTTTGATGTTAGCTTTGCCGCCGAATGCTTCAGTGATTTCTTTAGCAAGGCCGTCAGATGCTGTGTTTACTTCAACCTTAGACTCTTCTTCGTCTTCACGACCAACTGTTTTCAGGTCAAGCGCTTTGATTAGCGTAACGAATACTAGGAAGTAGATAACTGCGTAGACAACACCGATTACTGGTAGCAACCAACCGTTAGTTGACTGACCGAACAGTAGGGTAAAGTCAAACAGACCGTGGCTGAAAGTAGTACCGTGCTTGATGCCTAGTAGAATCATTACTACGAAAGCAGAACCAGCTAGTAGTGCGTGAGCAACGTAAAGTACTGGAGCTACGAATAGGAATGCAAACTCGATTGGCTCAGTAATACCTGTTAGGAACGAAGTCAGTGCAGCAGAACCCAGGATAGAAGCAACTTTTAGTTTGTTCTCAGGCTTAGCTGTTACGTACATTGCAAGACATGCTGCAGGTAGACCGAACATCTTGAACATGTAACCACCAGCCAGATTACCCGCTGTTCCATCACCTGCTAGGTAGCGAGGGATTTCACCGCGAACAACTTCACCAGCAGCAGTTGTGAACTCACCAACTTCGTAGAAGAAAGGTGCGTTCCAGATGTGGTGCAGGCCGAATGGGATTAGAGAACGCTCAACGATACCGTAGATACCGAACGCAACTTCTGGAGACTGGTAAGCAGCCCACTCAGAGAATGCTTCGATACCGAGACCGATTGGCTGCCAAACGATAGCCAGAACTGCTGCAACCACACACGCTGCCAGAGAGGTGACGATTGGAACGAAACGTTTACCGCCGAAGAAGCCAAGGTAAGTTGGTAGCTTGATGTCATGATATTTGTTGAAAAGTTGTGCGGCTACCAAGCCCATGATAACACCACCGAATACACCGGTATCAGTGCCTTCAGCAACAACACCCAGAACGCGGGTCATTGTTAGGTAACCAAGACCTGCGGCAAGAGCTGCTACACCGTCGTTCTTAGTAAAGCCAAGTGCAACACCGATGGCAAATAGCAATGCCATGTTGGCGAACACACCCAGACCGGCCTCGGTCATTACCTGCGCTACGATTTCAGGTAGGAATTTAGCAACTTCTGAGTTACCACCGATACCTAGAAGGATACCTGCTGCTGGCATACATGCCACCGGCAGCATGAGGCTACGCCCCATTTTTTGCATAGTACTAAAAACGTTCATTTGAACCCCCATTCATTATGAACTTTTAAAACAATATTTTTAGATTAATAAAAATGCTTAATACGCTGAGTTAAACTATCTAGTGAGTGAGCTAGATAAATAATAAAGCGGTGTAACTTTAAGATACCAGCCATCTATTCTATTAATTAGATAAGTTGGTTTCTTTATTCAATAACACGTCGTATGGATAGTCAGACTAATCTTCTTAATCCTACGTTGAGTTAATTTCTTTTAATCAGAATCTTTTTGTTTAACCGTTCCAATTGATGTAGCTAATCATAAGACAGGATTTAAAATAATTACGAGTCGTGCGTCACACTGGGTGTAACATAGTGTAATTTATAGTTTCTTTAGGTAACGAAAAAAGCGACTTATGTAAGTTTAACGTTACTTTGATTAAGTTGGGCGGTATAAATTTGACGCTGGATTACGAGAGATTTTTGTGTAACTGATTGAAATTAAATGGTTTGGTTGCGGTTTAACTGCGGTTTCTTCCTGTTACATTGGTGTTGGGGCGGATAGGTAGGCGAAACATTATTCAAATTGTAAGTTTTATAACAGGATACCAATGAAACATTAGGCATATTGATTTTGCTACTTCGCTTTATATCAACTTTTTCCATTATCGCAGAGTGGTTTATAGTAACTCGCATATCTTATGAAATACAAAGCCGTGCAGTAAGTAATGCACTTAGTAAATATACACTTTTATGCTGTGCTTTAAAATATAATAGCCTCGATAATAGCGTTAGATTATCTCTAACCTGTTAGCCAGCTGTATTTATATAGAGTTAAGTGCTGGAAAATTTTGTTTTGACGTTTTCCAGCACGCTTTGATGAGGGTTGCTGCTTTAATTCAAAGCTATTTATTGTGGCTAACCAAGTGGCCAGAATGTCACGTCTTGCCATAACTGCGGTCTGTCGGAAATTAACTGAAGACGAGTTGCATCCTCTGGCGTGAATACTCGGGCCGTCATGGCGTATTCTCCATTATTAATGAATATCTCTAATGAAGAGTGATCAGCTAATACCTGAAGTTCAACGTCTTCACCTGTGTTCCAAGTGATCTCACGAATCTGTTCGCCATCAGTCGAAAGGGTATGGCTTCGATCTAGCAGGATACGTTGATTGTCCGAGTCCAGGATGATATCGCAGTATTGATCGCCATTATCCATCAGGCGTAGCGTACTCTGCCCGGTTTCTGGCCATGTCATTGTGGTTCGTAACTCATAGCTCTTGGTGTCTAGCAGTAAGGTTTGGCAAGCTGATTCTGTGGTAAATGTATGTCGATGCTGCATGCCACGCAGTGCTTGCAGCTCACGGGCCGGGCGCTGGAATATTTTCCCTTTTTCCCAGCTTAATTCGCGCAGGCAGGTTAGCTGGTGCAGCCAGCCATCTTGGTTGCTTGGTTGATCGGTTTCATCGGGTAACCCCATCCAACCAATAAGAATACGGCGCCCGTCTGGAGTTTCGGCTGTTTGAGGAGCATAGAAGTCAAAACCAAAATCCAGGGTTGTGAAACCATCAAAGGTTAGAGCGCTGTTTTGGTTCAAAGAGGCTTTAAAGTAACCGTTATGGTGTGGGATCTGGTGGTGCTCACTGGACGATTCGATTCCCTGTGGGCAGATAATTCCCAAAAGCTGGCTATCCAATTCAAACAGATCAGGGCACTCCCACATGTAACCAAACTGGCCTAGCTCATCACCATACAGGCCTTTATATGACCAGTGATACAGATCATCGGAACGATAGATGGCAAGACGGCCCTGTAGTTGATTATCAGCTGTTTGATGCTGAGCACCGAGTAACATCAGCCAATGGTCATTATGCCGGATGATTTTGGGATCGCGGCAGTGGGGAGTAACAGAAGGTGGTAATGCATCGATCACGGGTCCGTGCTTGATGAAGTGCAGGCCATCGCTAGAGGTGGCCAGACATTGGGTCGTGATCCGGTCACGTTGCTCGCCGATACGGACATTGCCGGTATAGAACAGCATCAGCTCGTCGCCGTTGCTGACAGCATGACCAGAGAACACACCATGGCTATCAAACCAGTCTGACGGGCATAGGGCGATGCGTTGCGTTGTCCAGTTAAGCAGATCGGTGCTGGTAACATGAGCCCAGTATTTATCTTTATGGTCACAGGCAAACGGGTATAGCTGATAGAAAAGGTGGTATTCGCCTTGATGATAGATAAAGCCGTTAGGATCGTTGAGCAACCCCTGAGGTGGCGCAATATGCCAGCTCGGGCGGTGAATGGATGCTGTTATCTCCTGAGCGCCAAGCAGTTGTTTACGTTGATTGGCTTCAATCCATTGACCGAGTTGCTGCCACTCATGTGTTTCGAGAGGACGCTCTGGTTGCCAGGTGAGCTGAGATAGCTGGGTATTAAACGGCAGTTCGGCAACAGCCGAAGAGCGAAGCTCGGGATCGGCGAGCTCGATAATTACCTGCTCTTCGACACGAAGGGCTCGCAGTAAATTTTCGTTACCGCCGCAAGCGGTGATCAATTCAGTCAATGTCATGGGTGATAGCCTTAAATTGCTCGCGATAAGTCACGTTAGCAATAAATAGATTCTTGAATTTTTCGGGAACGTTCCAAAAATAGAACAGAATGAATGCTGAGGCAAGTTACGGCCCAAGGAAACCTAAGGCTCAACGAAAAAATGTGCGGAGGATCGACTTATTGTCAGGAGAAAGGGAAGCTGTGCAGGTGGAAAAACAGAGCTGCTTAGCAGCTCTGACGTGGCATCCAGTCGAAGCCCAGTACCAGTTTGGCGACCTGGCTTCGGCCTTGTTCAATGATTTCCAGAAGCATTTTGGCCGCATTATTGCCTGCAGGCTCGAAGGCATAGGCGAACGTTGACAGGCCCGGGGTCACCACAGAAGCCATTTCGTCGTTACCGACGCCGACAACCTTGATGTCTTTGCCTGGCTTGAGACCAGCTGCCGCAATGGCCTGGATTGCCCCGATGGCAATTCGGTCGGTAGCGCAGAAAACACCGTCTGGCCGCTGGTTATCTGCCAGTAACCGGGTCATCTCTTCCCGCCCCGAATCAATCGAAAATTGTCCCTGAGTGTGAAACTGAGGTGGATTTAAACCTAAATGATTCAAGGCGTTAGAGAATCCATCATAACGCTGTCGGTCAACAGCTATATCATCGCTTTTGACTCCGAGAAAGCCAACTGAACGACAGCCAGCCTGATGCAGTTGCTCGGCTGCACAATAGCCAACCCGGTAGTCGTCGTGGATAACACTTGGGATGTTGAATCTAGAACCGTCCTGGCCGATGAGTACCACGGGGGCCTTCGAGCGCTTGATCGCGGTGATCAGTGCATCGTCGATATGAGTGGCGAACATGACTATTCCTTCCACCCGTTTTTGATTGAACAGTTCGATGTACTGAATTTCTTTGCCTGCTTCCAGGGCACTATTTGCCAGCAGTACGTGCTTGCCTGCCAGTTCGAATGCTTTGCTTAGCCCGTCAACGCCCTGCGAGACGGCATTGGAGGCTACCCGTGGAACGATAATACCTATCAGGTTGGTTTTATTGGATTTTAAATCTTTTGCTACCTGATTAACGACATATCCGCATTCTTCAATAGCGCGGCGAACTTTGATTTTTGTGGCTTCTTTTACGCCATATTCGTCATTAATTACTCTAGAAACCGTAGACTTAGAGACCCCGGCTAGACGCGCGACATCGTGTAGGCTCGCCATAAATACTCCTTTGTTTTGGTCATGATCATCCACATTTGGGATAGTTTGCAAACAGGATCCGTTTTCAACCCCAATTTGAGTGACGCTGATCACAATATCCTATCGATGATCGCTTTTTTTGCCGATCATGCTCACACAAGAAAATTAGGGGCTTGACGATATTTGGGACATCAATAAAACTTAATTTCGGTAACGTTCCCGAAAATCAAAAACACTGTACCACCCCTCGCAGTGTTGAGGTGGGAATGTTACCAGATC
>NZ_JAKRFQ010000531.1 GCF_022347985.1 Photobacterium sp. OFAV2-7 | reverse complement strand
CTCATTGGGTTATCTACGTCATGCTATTCGGGCTTTTTATTTCAGGTTATCTAATTTCCACAGCCGACGGGCGAGCCATTGAAGTGTTCAACTGGTTCTCGGTTCCAGCGGCAGGTGAACTGTTTCCTAACCAGGCAGATATTGCTGGCGAGGTTCACTACTACCTTGCATTCGGCCTGATCGGGCTGGCTGCACTACACGCACTTGCTGCTTTAAAGCATCACTATATCAACAAAGACAATACGTTAAAGAAAATGTTGGGAGTAAAGTAAACATGAAAAAGCAACTACTGGCTCTGGGTCTACTGACTGCGTTCTCTATTCCATCAGTCGCTTCTGCAGCAGACTACATGATTGACACCAAGGGAGCTCACGCTTCCATCAACCTCAAAATCAAGCATCTCGGCTATAGCTGGATCAAGGGACGTTTTAATACTTTCGACGGTACTTTCAGCTACGATCCAATGAATATCTCGGCATCAAAAGTGAACGTAAATGTTGATACCACCAGCTTTGATACCAACCACGCAGAGCGAGACAAGCACGTACGCAGTGAAGATTTTCTGAATGTGAAAAAATACTCAACGGCAACATTTACCAGTAACAAGGTCGAACCAAAAGGCAACGGCGAAATGACTATCACCGGTGATCTGACTCTTCACGGCCAGACCAAACCAATTGCTATCGATGCTGTTTTTGTTGGCGAAGGTGAAGACCCATGGGGCGGCTACCGCGCAGGCTTTACTGGTACAACCCGCATTGAGCTCAAAGACTTCGGTATTCAGGTAATGGGTGAATCAAGCTACGCAGATCTCGAACTGCACGTCGAAGGTATTCGTCAGTAGCACCAAGCTGCACCAACACACTGTCCTTTCCTTTTAATCCGGTATTTTGCCGGATTTTTTTATCTGCGTGTACAATACTGATAATCAAAAACAGTTACCTATAGTAACAGATTGAAATATACCCTCTGAGCTAGGATGATAGGCCCAAGCTCAAGGGAATATCGATAACGACGTTATCGCGTTAAAGAGAAGGTAAAGAAAATGACACCACAAGAAAAAGAACTGATTCAAAATGTTGCCAATAAACTGAAGCAAAGCCCGGACAAAACCAAGGATGCTGACGCTGAGAAACTGATTGGCGATGAAATCGGTTCCCAGCAAGATGCCATCTACAAGCTGACTCAGGCCGTGCTGGTGCAGGAAATGGCGCTCAAGGAGATGAAGCAGAAGAACGAATACCTTGAGAAGTGTGTCGAACACCACAAGTCAGAATCTAATCGAGGCGCTTTCAGTAAAATGATGGGCGGCAACCGTCCGGCTCCTCAGCCACCACGACCTGCTCATCAACCAAGCGCGTTTGGTAGCTTCATGCAAACAGCTGCAAGCGTCGCTGTTGGTATGGTGGCCGGTAATATGATCAGCAATGCCCTATTCGGCAATGATGAACCAGCTGCGGACGAGATGGCCGCTGCGGATGCTGCACCAGATGCCGCTATGGATGAAGGCCTGGCTTCGGCAGAAGATAGTACTGGCGGCTTCTTGGACGACTCATCTGGCTTTGCCTCTGACTATACCGAGACCAGCGGTGGCTTTGGTGATGCCGGATTCGGCGACGCTGGTTTCGGTGAAGGCGGGTTTGGAGATGCTGGGTTTGATGACAGCTTTGCCAATGCACCGTCGGATGATACCGGTTTCGGTGGCGATGACAGCTTCTTCGGTGGCGGAGATGACTTCGGTTTTGGTGACGAAGACGTCTAATAAAGCACTGGAACACCCTACCTGAGATACGAAGACCAAAGGTTTCCTTTGGTCTTATTCCCTTCTACTTTACCTTTACACGCAAACAAATCCCTCGTTCTCATCAATGCTGATATCCAATTCATCAGCAGCAAGTAACACAAGAAAAATACAGTACAACTCTGTACTTATTTCGTTATTTCAGCGCATCTGAACTTACATTTCTGATCTGTATTCAAACCAGTCACTGATCATCGGTACGTTTCATAATTTGAACGAAATTTGCCCACCTTGGGCATAACATGAACTCGAAATGAAATCTTGAACCAACACGACAACTGTAAGTGTCATAATGAAAAAAAGCGCTCACATAACGTGACAAAAATCACACTTTCAAGCAAGTAATCACCACTACCAATTGATAAGCTTCAAATTATAAACAAATGTGCATTGCGGAGCATAGACATCAAGTATAATGTCAATAGAGTGCATACTCTAAATCTATGAGATGTGCTCATTACGCTATAACAATGAACTTTTTACACAATTTCGCCTTTTATTATTAAGTAGTGGCTAGTATGAAAAAAACTCTTCTTGCGGCAATAATCGCAGCATCTATGGTGTCTGGTTGTTCAATGATCACCGATTCTGAAAAGGTATCCTATGCAGAACTGCAAACAACAGGAACTGAACTTGCCGAGCGTTCAAATGCTGATAACTATCAACCATCAAGCATTAAAGAAGCCGAAGTTCTTCGAATCGCAGTAAACACTGCATTTTATGCAGCTAAGCCTGCTTATGAGCGATATACTGAAGAATTACTTGCAACCCCTGCGGTAGGTAACTATTTCTCTGCAGTTGAGTCTGTTGACAGCGAAGAAGAAAAGAAAGCTGTCTACGATGCTTTATCTGAAGAAAACAAAAAAGCTGTTGATAAGTTCATGGCATCTTCTGTATTTGATGAAGTCATCGGTGGCTTAAAAGAAGCAGCTGTGCCAGCAATGAAAAGTGCAACTTCATTCCTAGCTCTAGATACAACCAGCCTATTAGCCGACATAAACTTCTCTGAACTTCCAGCTGAGAAAGATAAATTTGCTCTGACAGCAGAACAATTAGAGTATCTTGATAAGACTGTAGTTTCTGCATACAACAACTATCAAATTATTTCTGCATTTTCTAATGCTCAATAAGGTATAGATTAAACCATGCCGATGTGAATTTTCACATCGGCATTTTTGTGGCTGGAGATAAAATGAAAAAATTAGTTACAGGCGTTGCTGTTCTTAGTTTACTAGTTGGTTGCCAAACTACTCAACTGAAGATTAATTCTGAAGCAGATGTAGAAAGCAATAGCCAAATAGCCAGAGTAAATAAAGAAGCGCTATATGAAAATGAAAACATCGAACTTCCAAGCAATTATGATGTTAGAGCTTTCAATAAAATGCGAATCGCTGCTTATATCGATAATGTTAAGTTTGAAAAAAATGCCAGAACGACTCAAATGGACAATGGCATCATTGCCAAGTTATTAGAAAATGAGTTAGCAAGAACAAAACGCTATGAAGTCCTTACTCGCAACTGTGATGCTTGTGATTATGAAGTCGCTTTTCAGGCTGAAAATACCGTTGAACAAGGAGCAATTCAAGTCGGAGAAGAGCTAAACCCCGACTATGTATTCGAAACATCAATCTCATTAGGAACAGTTGTAAAAGAGAAAACTGATCATAATGAAATTATCTTCCGCAGCCTAGTTACTACAAAAGTAGTCAACCCAACCACAGGGCAAATTATTCACTCTTTTGAGCCCATCCGTCACAACATGCCGGCAAAACGCTTTTTTATGATGGAAGGACAATAGATC
>NZ_JAKRFQ010000530.1 GCF_022347985.1 Photobacterium sp. OFAV2-7 | reverse complement strand
CAATATGCCCGTTTATGCTACGAGGCATTCGGTGACCGCGTCGATCTGTGGTCAACCTTCAATGAAACACTGATCTTTATCGGTATGGGCTACTTTACCGGCGCCCACCCTCCGGGCCTGACCGATCCCAAGCGTGGTATCCAAGCCTGTCATCACGTATTTATTGCCCATGCCAAGGCCGTCAGGTTATTCCGCCACTATCAGGCACAAGGCCGCGTGCCGGTCAACGCTCAAATTGGCTTTGTCAACGTCATGCAACCCCATGACCCGATCACCAATAGCCCGGAAGATGTCGCCGCCAGCAAGATGGCCGATGATCTGCTGACCCACTGGCTCTATGATCCGGTGCTCAAGGGAGAGTATCCGCCGCACATCCTAAACATGGCACAGCTGACCTGGGGCGTTCCCGAGTTTGCTCCCGAAGATGAAGCCCTGCTCAAGGACAATATCTGCGACTTTATCGGGGTCAATTACTACAAACGCGAATGGGTGGCAGCCAACCCAGATACCGACAACACCCAAATTAATACCACGGGGCAAAAAGGGTCAGGGCAAGAATTTGGCTTCAAAGGACTGTTCAAGTTCGTCCGTAATCCCGAGTCAACCTATACCGACTGGGATTGGGAAATTTATCCACAAGGACTGTGCATCGGAATGATGCGACTGAAAGAGCGCTATGGTGATATTCCGTTTTATATCACCGAAAACGGCCTGGGCGCCAAGGACCCAATCATTAACGGTGAGGTCGTCGATGACCCGCGTATCGATTACCTATCCAGCCATATTGCTGCCGCTGAAGACGCTATCAAGCAGGGTATCGATGTACGCGGTTACTATCCGTGGTCTTTTATTGATCTGCTGAGCTGGCTGAACGGTTACCAAAAACAATATGGTTTCGTCTATGTTGATCGTGAAAACGGCCTGTCCCGTCAGCGCAAAAAATCATTCTTCTGGTATCAGGAAGTGATTAAGTCGAATGGTGTCACACGCTAACGGCGTGTATCAACGACAATTCCTTGTTGATCCGAAGAGGGATCATGCCCGACAATACGTCTCTCGCGCATTGCTCGGGCTTTTACCTTTTCAGTCAGGCATTATTTCAGGAACAGATTCCCCCATGGCAACGATTAACGATGTATGCAAGCTTGCCGGTGTGTCCAAAGCCACGGTTTCCCGCGTACTCAACAACACCGGGCAAGTCAAGAAATCCACCGCCGACGCCGTATATCAAGCTATGGAAACCCTCGGCTACAAACCCAACAGCCTAGCCCGTGCACTGGCAACCAACTGTACCAATACATTAGGTCTGGTGGTTTCAGCATTTGAAGGGGCTTATTTCAGCGGCCTGATGCGCAAGGCATCGGAAACCAGTACCAGTGCAGCCAAGCAGTTGCTGATCATGGACGGCGGCCACAGCGCGGAGTCTGAAGAGCTTGCGATCAGCAGCCTGCTCGAACGCAAGGTTGATTCGATTATCCTCTACACCCGGAAAATGCCAGCCGAGAGCCTGAAACGGCTGATGGAGACGCTGCCGGTTCCGCTAGTTGTCATCAACCAGATGGTGGAAGGTTATGAGGAGCGCTGTATCTGTTTCGACCAATACAAGGCAGCCTGCCAGGCGACAGAGTTCCTGATTGCCAAAGCTCACCACAATATTGCCTGTATCAGCGGCCCTGAAGACTCGGTTAACTCCGGCCTGCGTCTGCAGGGCTTCAAAGACACACTGGCCAGGCACCAGCTCGATCACTGCGGGATATACCACGGCGACTATTACACCGAGAGTGGCTATCGTGGCTGTCAGGAATTGCTAGCCAGTGGGCACGTTTTCAGCGCAATATTTACTGCCAACGACGGCATGGCAATGGGAGCAATCCGAGCACTGCACGAAGCTGGCATTAAGGTTCCGGAGGAGGTTTCGGTGATGGGTTTTGACAACGATCCAGCCGGTCCGTTCTTAATACCTAGCCTCTCCAGCGTTATGCTTCCGGTAGAGGCCATGGCGCAAGCTGCGGTCGAACAGACGCTGTTACTGTTAAAAGGTGAAAAGATCAGCGCTATCGCGTTATTTTCTGGCAGCTTGATCGTGCGTGAATCTGTTGATCAACCTAAAAAGCCATCGTGATCAGCGATCAGGTACCAAAAGAATATTTATCAATACACATCCCGAAAGCATAAGTTACATGTTCTGTTTTTGGATTTTAAACGATATATATATCTTATCGTTTCGCTATATACGAGAAGATCAAGTAAGAAATAAAATCTCTTGCTATCGTTCAGCTGACAATTGACTGTATCAGGCAACGGGACATCAACACTGTGCTGCCTGATACATCCCCAGGCGCTGGTTATCCTGCTGTTTTGGTGACCATAATCAGTTCTTGTTCACTAACCAACTGAAATTCAACAGCAATTTTACTATAATCGGCCAGTGAGCCAATGTGTGTTCCGCCGCAGGGAATTTCAATCAGCACACCACCTTCGAGCTCGCACTGCCAGTACCGCGAGTCTGTCAGCGCCTTCCCTTCACAACGCATCACCACAGCCGCACCGGCCTGACGCCATATTTCCAGCTGCTGATTGATCCTGGTCTCGACTTCATCCAGGCGTTGCAGTAGATCTGCACTGTTCAACCCACGTTTACGCAGTGTTTTTCCTAACCGGTAGGTATCTGTACTGCAGTCTTCCGACACCCGACTCTCGGTTTGCGCATAGCTATGAAAGTCGTAATGCCCCATTTCATCCTTACGCGAGGCATCTTTGCGCCAAAAGTCATGATGCAACACCTTATTCAGTGCCAGTGACGAAAGGTGTCCCCCACTATGACCTCGGCTCAGAGCCTGTTGGCGGACTTTGTCGACATCCAGCTCTACCAGTGAACCGGCAGCCAGCTCCAGAGCATGTTCGGTATGATGCACCACAACAAAGACCCAACCCTCGGTATCACGTTTTACAGGAATATCCTTACCGACAAACAGGTTCCCGCTTGCCAGCTCGACGGCGCCGGTATAACAACCGGCAACCTCATAACAGTGGTCGTTAATCACCACCGATCCATGATCAGCAGGGTGATCTGGCCATATGTGGCTGACAGGGTGAAAAGGCGTCTTATCAGTTACCAGCCAACTTCCTCCACATTCGGCCGGGATACATAACTGAACTTCAGCCCGGGCTTGCCATTGCGGCTGGGCAAATAGCACCTGGGTCGGGGTAACAACTGACATCTTCTTTCCTTTGCAACTACATTGATGCAGGCATTGTATACCAATATGCAAACACATAAAAAAACCCAGCCTCAGGCTGGGTTTATCAATCTTGTCAGCAATAAAAATCGCTTCTTGGCAACGGCCGGAATTACTTGTCCCGGTTCTTGATGGCGCTGGTCAGACGCTTGCGCTGACGCTCCTGAGACACCGTCAGTTTTTGCTTCTTGCCTTCAAACGGGTTGTCGCTGCTCTGGAACTGAATGCGGATCGGCGTCCCCATCATCTCCAGTGACTTGCGGTAGTAGTTCATCAGGTAGCGCTTGTAAGAACCCGGCAGCTCATTCACCAGGTTACCGTGGATCACAATGATCGGAGGGTTGTAACCACCGGCGTGAGCATATTTCA
>NZ_JAKRFQ010000529.1 GCF_022347985.1 Photobacterium sp. OFAV2-7 | reverse complement strand
TACTTTTGTAGATAGTTTCAACCTAACGCTGGACGATATTAGTTAATGACACAATTTATTCTCGATCCCAGCTGGGAAAACCGAAAAAGCAATGAACAGAAAGTTCGCCGCAACGACCATCGCTCAGCCTACCAGCGCGACCGGGCAAGGATCCTGCACTCAGCCGCTTTTCGCCGGCTTCAGGCCAAAACACAGGTCCATGGAGCCGGGCACCATGACTTTTACCGCACCCGGCTAACGCATTCCCTGGAAGCCTCACAAATTGGCACAGGCATTGTTGCCCAACTGAAAATCAAACAACCAGCATTTCGTGATCTGCTGCCATCGACTAGCCTGATGGAAAGCCTGTGTCTGGCACATGATATCGGTCACCCTCCCTTTGGCCACGGCGGCGAGGTTGCACTGAACTACATGATGCGTGAGCATGGCGGCTTTGAAGGCAACGCCCAGACATTTCGTATCGTTACCCTGCTCGAACCCTATACCGAACACTTCGGTATGAACCTGTCGCGTCGCACCTTACTTGGTCTGCTGAAATACCCGGCACTTATCAGCAATACCCGGGCAACAGAGCTTCCGGCAGAGGTTGCCAACTTTCGCCACCTCAAGGCCAAAGACTGGCACCCAGCCAAAGGAGTGTATAACGATGATACGGAAACCTTCGAATGGGTGCTGGGATTGCTTTCCGATCACGACCGCGAACTCTTTAGCCAGATGCGCCGTCAACGCAGTCGCCCGACTGAACACCTGAAAACGCGCTTCAAGTCGCTCGACTGCTCGATTATGGAGCTGGCCGATGATATCGCCTACGGTGTACACGATCTGGAAGATGCTATCGTGATGGGCATTGTCACCCGCGAACAATGGCACGAAGCCGTCGCCAGCAAACTTGCCGACTGCGGTGAGCCCTGGCTGGAAGCGCGCATTGGCAAGCTAAGCGAACAACTGTTTGGCACCCACCACCAGCGCAAAGATGCCATCGGGGCAATGGTCAACGCCCTGCTGACCTCTATTCACATCGCTCCGGCTATTCAAAACGGCGTCGATAGTTTTGACGAGCCTCTTCTCCAATGGAATGCCTTTCTCTCCGAGTCGATGGAGCGAGTGCTGGAGGTGTTAAAGCAGTTTGTCAGTGATTTTGTGGTGAAAAAGCCAGAGATCCAGTTGCTCGAATACAAAGGGCAACAACTGGTGATGGAACTGTTCGAAGCATTTGCCTCCGATCCGGAGCGTCTGCTTCCAGCCAATACTCGAGAGCGATGGGAGAAGGCCGTCAGCAACGGGGAAAATGCGCACAGGATCATTGCGGATTATATCTCGGGAATGACAGATGGCTTTGCCCAGCGACTTTACAGCACTCTATTCCAGCCAACCACCGCCGTTGGCGTCGGCCACGAAGGGCATGGGTTTTAGGCAAGGCTCCTCCCACTTTACAAGGGGGAGGAACTAAACCACGACAGCCTAACTATAAATTAGGAATTATAGCCTTGAGTTTCACGTTTATAATTCCTTTCAAACACCCCCTCGGGCATTTGCTGAATCTGAAAGTCAATCATTCGGTTGAAAGCACCAATCAAGGGGGAGAACTTGGCTTCCCCTTCGAGTGCGGCCAAAGCCAGATAACCGGCCTCGACGGTCGAGACCCCCTGCTCTTTGGGTGACTTGCGGATCCGGTAATTACCCTTCTCGACATTATCCAGATTAACCGTTGGCAGGGTCTGGAGGTTACTGGACAACTGCCACATTTTGTAGGCTTTTTTCCATGTTCCATCAAGCAAAATCAGTACTCGTTTTACGCCTTCACGCTGCGGCTGCCGGGCCAGTGAAGAAACAGGCTCCGAATATTCTCCAGGGTATACAATGTAGACATCTCGCAAAGGATCGCTTAACAAGGTGTTCAGCTCATCATGTTCAGAAAAATCCTCTCCAACCCACAACCGGGCATTGGGTAAAGAGAGCGTCAGTATACGTGCGGTACCAATTGCACGTTTTACCTCTGAAGGATGTTGTAATATCCAGAGTTCGGTTTTAGCATCAACAGTTTGGATCCAGCTGCAAATACAGGCTTTTTGGGCCTTGCCGCACTGCTCACAATATCGGCTCATCGAGGTGACCTTGTCTATTCGTACTTTTCTGATTATTGCCATCACAGCTCTTTTCATCGCACAGTGGCCCGCCGCCCAATACTGGTTGGCCTGGGATCGCAGTGCAATACTCGATGGCGAAGTCTGGCGGATCCTAACAGGAAACCTGACCCATACCAATTGGCCGCATATGATAATGAATACTCTGGCGCTGGCAATCATCACATTCATTTATCGGTTACATTACTCTGCCCGCTCGTATAGCTTGTTGCTACTGGCACTTTCGGCTGTCGTTGGGCTTGGGATCATCGCGACTGACATCCAGTGGTATGCCGGGCTATCAGGGGTACTTCACGGACTATTTGCCTGGGGGGCCGTAAAAGATATCCAGACCAAACAAAAAGGTGGCTGGCTGCTTCTGCTGGGGCTCATTGGCAAAATCGCTTCTGAACAATACTTCGGCGGCTCGGCCAGTTCAGAAGCACTTATCGGGGCACGCGTTGCTATCGAAGCACACCTTCTCGGTGCCATTGCCGGTGTAGTCTGCGCATTAATCCCGGTTGTATTGAAGAAAAGCTCAAATAAAAACCAGCTATTCAGCTAATGACTGCCGCGAACACTTTGCACAAACACCACTGCAAATGAGAATCATTATTGACAACACCACCATTAAGTTGCATTATAAATGCAACTTAAGCACATCTATTTAGTTCTCACTCGCACGATAAGAGGTCATTATGAGCCATCTAAGAATACCAGCTGATTGGACAATTCAGCGTTCAACCCCTTTCTTTACCAAGCAAACAGTACCTGCGGCTTTGCTATCGCACCATAATACGGCAGCGGGTGTGTTCGGACAGCTTTGTGTTATGGAAGGAAGTGTCACTTATTACGGTTTTGCTGATAGCGAAGCAACAGAGCCAGAGGTCAAAATCGTCATCAATGCCGGCCAGTTCGCAACCAGCCCACCACAGTACTGGCACCGCATCGAACTCTCCGATGACGCGCAATTCAACATTAACTTCTGGTCAGAGAAAGAAAAGAAAGGTCAGCCCCTATTCAATACTAAGAAATAACCAGCAATTGCCAAGAAATGGCCCCCCTCACTCAAACAGCTTCGCCAAGGAAGGCGAAGAAGAACCACATACCTCTCTTCTTCAGCCGCTGTACTTTGAAGAAAGTTTAAAGCTTAATTCGCTCCCGGTTCTTGGCGACAGTCGCAGCACCTATCCCCTTCACATTTTCTAGCTCGTCAGCTGTGGCAAACGTACCATGAGTATTGCGGTATTCAATGATATTTGCTGCTTTGTCCGGCCCGATACCAAGTAGTAGCTTGTCCAGCTCTTCAGCATTAGCTGTATTGATATTCACAGTGATCTCAATACCCTCATGTGAATCACCACTAGCATGCCCCACAGGAACAAAGCATAGCGCGGCAATCAGTACTACTGCATGAAAGAATACGTTCAAAATTAACCTCCACTAATTACAAACTAAATAGGAATATCTCGATGTTCTACGGTAAT
>NZ_JAKRFQ010000528.1 GCF_022347985.1 Photobacterium sp. OFAV2-7 | reverse complement strand
TACGTTCGCAGTAACGATGAATCACCAAAGGCGCTAGATAGCGCCTTTGGTGTTTATGAGGCTACCTAAATCATAAACTAGCAATATTATTTATCGGACCATATCGCAAGCTCGTTGCCACTTGGCTCGATAAAATGAAAACGACGCCCACCCGGAAATGAAAAGATAGGTCTAACAATAACCCCGCCCGCCTTTTCGACATTTTGCAGCGAAGTCTCAAGATCCTGACTGTAAAGTACAACCAAAGCGCCGCCATTGGCTGTGGTCGAACTCAATGTCGACTGAAAAAAGCCGCCATCTAACCCTTGATTGGAAAATGCGGAATAGTCTTCACCATAATCAACAAACTCCCAACCAAATGCCTGAGTAAAAAAAGCCTTTGTCGCAGAAAGGTCCACCGCAGAGAATTCAACATAATTGATTTTTTCATGCATTTCTTTTTGGGAATTATCCATATTTAACCTCTTGAGATTAATTATTCCATCTTTATTTGTCTAAAGCTTACACATATTGGTTATTATAATCTCAGGGGCTGAGCAGTTAAAACGGTCCTGACCCAGAAATTTTCACAATCATGTTTGCTCTATGATAAAAAACATGGTTAGAATAACGGGAAATTGATAACAGCATCATTTGCTGTTTAGTCAAACAAATTAAACGAATTTTAGTACGTTAGTCGGGGAGCCTTTGGCTGAGACCATTTCGATGGGACCCGTTGAACCTGATCCATTTAATAATGGCGTAGGGAACTAGCAACCGTGTCTCTCTGCGCCCTTCTCTCCTGTGGCCTTTCTTTGACACCTGCTACCCTGCGCTCAACTTTAGGGGTAGTTATGGCAATTTCATCAAAAACACCAATCACACTAACGATTGCCGGCTCTGATAGCGGCGGCGGTGCTGGCATCCAGGCCGACATCAAGGCTATTTCGGCGACAGGAAGCTACGCCTGTTCCGTCATCACCGCATTGACGGCACAAAATACTCAAGGTGTGTCTGGTATACTGGCTGTTGAGCCAGAGTTTGTCGAACAACAACTAGACAGTGTCTTTACTGATCTTGATGTCAAAGCTGTAAAAGTTGGCATGCTAAGTGACAGCAATATTATCCGGGTAGTTGCCACCAAACTACGTCAATACCAGCCTAAACACCTGGTTGTCGATCCTGTCATGGTCGCGACCAGCGGCGATCTCCTACTACAGCAAGATGCTATTTCAAGCCTGAAATCAGAACTGTTGCCGTTAGCTGATGTTATTACCCCTAATCTACCTGAAGCAGCAGCCCTACTAGGTGTCGCTATCCCTCACAGCGAGCAGGAAATGGCGAATATGATAGACGGATTACGTGAAATCGGCGCTAAATCCGTTCTTCTCAAAGGCGGTCACCTGGAACAGGACACCAACAGTACCGACCTGCTTATTCTGGCTAATGATGTGGTCCGCATGAGCACACCTCGAATTCCGACTAGCAATACCCACGGAACCGGCTGCACATTGTCTTCGGCAACCGCATCGTTTCTTGCCCAGGGCATTGAGCTAACAACTGCCGTCCAATGCGCAAAATCCTATATCACAAAAGCTATCAGCCACGCTGACGAACTTGAAATTGGCTCGGGCCATGGGCCTGTACACCACTTCTTTGCTGGCCACTACCAACCGGAATAAGAGCAATGGCGATACCTGTATCTGCAACAACCAGTCATTCTCGTGCTGTCGAAGTTCTTATGCAGCACGTCTCGCTGACATACAAAGATGCCAATGATGCTCTGTTCATCGATTTGAATCTTACCCTGCCCGCCGGCGAATGGACATGCCTGCTAGGGAAAAGTGGCTGTGGCAAAACAACATTGCTAAGACAACTTGCAGGGCTGAATGAAGATCGTGTCAATTGGCATGGCAGCCTTGCCACATCAGATAATAAGCCCCTGTTTGAACGTATTGCCTATATGGCCCAGCAAGACCTGTTACTGCCATGGCTGTCGGTGATGGATAACGTTTGCCTAAGCCATCGTTTTGGTTCGTCTCCCTCCCCTCAGGATCAGGATAAAGCCGTCAGGCTGCTTCAGGCAGTAGGGTTGGAAACCTATGCCACAGCAATGCCAGATCAACTTTCGGGAGGAATGCGCCAGCGGGTAGCACTGGCCAGAACGCTGATGCAGGACAAACCGCTGGTGCTTATGGATGAGCCATTCTCGGCACTCGATGCCGTGACACGCCATAAATTGCAGACTCTGTCGGCCGAGCTTCTTAAAGACCGTACTGTTTTGCTGATCACTCATGATCCACAGGAAGCACTGCGTCTCGGGCACAATATCTACATCATGACTGGCAAGCCTGCCAAACTCATTGAACTTGATACGCCGACATCACCGCCACCAAGGCAGTTCGATGCCCAAATGGCAAACCACCAGCAGACCATTATTGATCAACTGGAGCAAGATTATGGCTGATCAACCCACTACCAATACCATGACCGAATCAGTCCAAATCCGGCATTTATTTCCGGAACAGCGCCGCGGACTATCGCAAAGCCTGATGCGCATTCTGATCAGCTTTGTTGTGATTATCGGACTATGGCAGGCCTCAGTCGTTGCATTCGACATGCCGGCCTTCATTTTACCAGGCCCGGCAGCAGTCTTAAGCAAGTTAATCGAACGCTCTGATGTGTTATGGCACCACACAATAGTCACCAGTACCGAAGTTATACTCGGACTGTTGCTTGGTTTGATCATGGGGCTGTTTTTTGCATTGCAAATGTTACTTTTTGCCCCATTACGCCGCTGGCTACTACCAATTCTTATCACCAGTCAGGCAATTCCCGTCTTTGCTATCGCCCCGATTCTAATGCTGTGGCTGGGATATGGTATTGCCTCGAAAGTTGTCATGGCCGCCCTGATTATCTTTTTCCCGGTAACAACCTGCTGTTATGACGGCCTTCGCCATACACCTTCAGGATATCTGGATCTGGCCAAAACCATGGGCGCAACGCGCTGGCAACTGCTATGGAAAATTCGGTTACCGGCGGCCCTGCCAGCTTTGGCCTCAGGCATTAGAGTCGCAGTTGTCGTCGCTCCAATCGGCGCTGTAATTGGCGAATGGGTAGGCTCTAGTGAAGGGCTTGGCTATTTAATGCTACAGGCCAACGCCCGTATGTTCGTTGACGAAATGTTTGCCGCCCTTTTTATCCTGGCTTTCTTTTCAGTCAGTCTCTATTTCACCGCCGATATATTGCTGAAAAAAGCAATTCCGTGGCAAAGCAAATAACACCAACAAAGGCCTGAATGTCAGGCGAATAAAAAATACAGATAACAACTTAAGGACAGGAACAATCAATGAAAAAGCATTTACTCCATGGATTTACTGCACTTTCTCTTTCGATGGCTTCATTCAATGCGGCAGCAGAAAAGGTCACCCTGATGCTGGACTGGTTCGTCAACCCCAATCACGGCCCTATCATCCTGGCACAAGAAAAAGGTTGGTTCGCCGAGCAAGGACTTGAGGTCGAGATTCAGGAACCTGCTGACCCGAGTATTCCGGACAAGCTTGTTGCCGCAGGCAAGATTGATATGGCCGTTTCGTACCAAAGCACGCTTATTTCAAGTACTGCAGCCGGTTT
>NZ_JAKRFQ010000527.1 GCF_022347985.1 Photobacterium sp. OFAV2-7 | reverse complement strand
TGAGCAATTCTATATTGAAGAGGGAGAGCAGGTAAACCAGGGAGATGCTCTGGTTAAAATTAAAAATAGTCGTAGCCTGACTACAGGAGTTGAGTTGTCAGTAGCACTAAGTAAAGAGTTAGGTCAGCAGATTAGTTCACTAGAAAAAGAATACAAAATATTGAATGATATTCATAAAAAAGAGCTTAAAAGTATTGACCGACAGATTCAACAACTTCAAATAAGCCTTTCTGCTATTAATAATGCAAAAAGAACCAGTTTTAAGAAACTCAAGCTAAAAGAAAATCAACTTTTAAACAATCAGACTTTGCATCAAAAAGGTTACCTTTCTTTACATAATTTTGAGTCCATAAGAGAAGAGTATCTTACTACATTAGAAGCGCATGAACGCCTAGAGATGGATAGAATAAGTGTTCAGTCAGAAATTACTGCTCTAGAATCAAAACGTTTAGCCTTACCTGGCCAATTAATTCTTCAGCAAGCCAACATCGAACGACAAGTCTCAGAGCTAAAGAGTCAAGTTACTCAATTAGATAATCAGTATGAGTTTATAAAAAAAGCCCCGGAAGCAGGTTTTGTTACCACCATACAACCGAGCCTGGGGACGCGCATTGAGTCCGGAACCCCTTTGATGAGTATTATTCCTTTAGACTCTCCTCTGGAAATCGAATTATTACTACCAACCCATTCTGCCGGTTTTGTCCAAATGGGGGATAAGGTAAAGATTCGCTTTGATGCCTTTCCATACCAGAAGTTCGGATTTATTTCAGGCGAAATATCAAACGTTGATCAGGCCCTGATCCTTCCTACAGATAAGGTTTTACCTGTGAGTATTAGTGAAGCCATGTATCGCGTCAGGGCTAAATTATACCAACAATCTGTTAGCGCCTACGGAAAAAAATTTCCCCTCAAAGTTGGTATGATTGCTGATGCAGACATTATTTTAGAAAAGCGTAGTCTACTAGAGTGGTTATTAGATCCTATCTATGCAGTAAAAGGGAGACTTGGATGATTCAACGTACTCTCAGCGCATCTTCCTCAGGTTCAGAGCTCTTCAGCATAACCAACTTACTTTCTTGGTCTGGAAAGCGACACGTTCCTTTAGTACTACAATCTGAAGTTGCAGAATGCGGTTTAGCATGCTTAGCAATGATAGCTTCCTATTATGGGCGTCAGATAAACCTTCCGCTTTTAAGGAAAAAAGTTACTCTTGATGCTCAAGGAATGAGCTTAAAACAATTAATCGAAGTAGCAAATGAACAACAGCTTTCATGTCGCGCTCTCAAGTGCTCGTTAGATGATATTGGTCAACTGCACCTGCCGTGTATCCTGCACTGGAATATGGATCACTTTGTTGTCCTTACAAACATTACCAAGAATGCAGTCTATATCAATGATCCAGAAGTCGGCAAAAGGAAGCTTAGCATAAAGGATTTTAGCGATTCATTCACGGGCATAGCTCTAGAGCTAATGCCAACAACAGAGTTCAAAAAGCAAGATATTCGCGTTGTTATGAAAATGAATCAGCTTTGGGAGAAAATTGTTGGTTTAAAACGCTCCCTGGCTGCACTATTTGCTTTATCCATTATCATGCAAGTTTCAGCTTTACTCTCTCCATACTATATGCAATGGGTAATAGACCAAGTATTACTCAGTCAAGACCAACCCTTACTTGTTATTCTGGCTCTTGGTTTTGCAATGTTAATGCTGATTCAGGTTGGTGTGAGTACATTTCGAAGTTGGATCGTTCTTAGGTTTAGTAGCGCATTAAACTTACAGATGGGAGCTAATCTTTTTCATCATTTGCTCAGACTACCTGTCAGTTACTTCGAGAAACGACATATAGGTGATGTCGTTTCGCGATTTGGCGCTCTAGGCTCAATTCAAGAGCTGATCACTACTGGTCTGATTGAAGCAATTATCGATGGGCTAATGGCAACAGTAGTGTTAATCATGATGTATCTTTATAACCCAACACTAACAGCAATTGTTGTTGGCATCATGTTACTTTCATCATTACTTCAGATTGCATTTTATTACCCAAACCGAAGGATCACTGAAGAGTCGATTGTCGCTGAAGCTAAAGGGGATTCGACTTTTTTGGAATCCGTTCGAGCTATCCAAACGATAAAGTTGTTCTCTCATGAAGCTAGCCGCATGAACACCTGGATAAACCGGTATGCAGATGTGATCAACTCACAAATCCGTTTAGGAAAGCTTGGCCTCGCTGAGAGCACATTAAATCAACTCCTGCTGGGGTTTGAGTCAATAATTATCATTTATTTGGGTGCAGTGGCAGTTATGGATAGCCAACTGACAGTCGGTATGTTACTGGCTTTTATCGCCTATAAAAGCCAGTTTATATCAAGTACCGATCGTTTCATTGATAAAGTATTGGATTTCAAGCTACTAAGCCTTCATTTAGAACGTTTGTCAGACATTGCATTGCAAGAACAGGAGCAATCACTGTTTAATGGAGCTTCATCTCCTCATATAGTCCAAGGTCATATCCGTTTGGAAAATGTTAGTTTCCGCTACTCGAGCAATTCAGAGTGGATATTAAAGGATGTCAGTTTAGATATATCCGCCGGTGAATCCGTCGCGATTACCGGGCCGTCAGGATGCGGCAAGACTACATTGCTAAAGATTATTTTAGGACTACTCAAACCAACTTCCGGTCGTATATATTTGGATAATGTTGAGATCAGTGATTTTAACCTAAACGAGTATCGCAAGCATTTTGGTGCAGTTATGCAAAATGATGTTTTGCTGTCAGGTACACTGGCAGAAAATATCACTATGCTTGACTCTAACTATGATGAACACAAACTAGAGGAGAGCTGCCATCTGGCCTGCATTTTGCGTGATATTCATTCCTTACCTATGGGATTCCATTCACTGGTAGGTGATATGGGAAATCACTTTTCTGGTGGGCAGCTACAGAGGATCTTCCTGGCAAGAGCATTATATAAAGAACCGCAAGTGCTCTGTTTAGATGAATCAACAAGTCATTTAGATCACCAAAACGAAGGTTGGATTAATGACAATATTAACTCATTATCCATCACAAGAATTCTCATTGCACATCGCAAAGAAACCATTAATTCTGTGGATAGAGTAATCAATCTTAATTTTCATGGTGATCAGCAAGCTCCTGTTTTAGAACCACCGCTCGGCTCCTCTCCATCTACTTCACAATGTACTTAGTAATATTATTCTGTTGTAGTACAGGCTGTCGACAAACCATCGGGGGCGGGGCTGTATTCCCCAACCCCGATGAACCAAATACCAATAGCGGTGTTGGCCGAGTCAGTTACGCCACCATTTTGGGTTCTATCCAGCGAAAGCCAAACGCGCTCATGCTAAGGAGGTCTCCTGCTCCTTCAGCCAGAGTGAGTCTGTAAATCTTCATTCCATTTCCTAGACTGTTAGTTATACCCGGTAACGGTGAGAACGGAATGGATTGGGTTAAGTGGGTTATTAGCAACAAAGAGTGGCTGTTTAGCGGCATTGGCGTATTAGTCGTAACCATCATTATTGGGTAGTTTAAGAATCGGTTGCGCAGAAAAATGGTGGAGGAGATACGCAAACATCTAGAGCAAATAGCAAGGGA
>NZ_JAKRFQ010000526.1 GCF_022347985.1 Photobacterium sp. OFAV2-7 | reverse complement strand
GGTTTCGAACCGGAAAATGTACGTATTGCTGCCACCTATACCTTACGCCAGGCCCAAAATGTCCATGTGTTCCTCAAGCGCGCCGAAAGTATCATCCCCTATCCCATCGAGATCATCCCGGGTACCGAAGAAGCCCGCCTAATTTATCTCGGCGTCGCACATACCCAGCCGGAGAAAGGCCGCAAGCTGGTGATTGATATCGGTGGTGGTAGTACCGAACTGGTGATCGGCGAAGATTTCAATACCCACCTGCTCTATAGCAAGCATATGGGTTGCGTCAGCTATAACCAGCACTACTTTGCCAAAGGTAAAATCAGTGCCAAGAATATGGCTGAAGCTAAATTGGCTGCCCAGCAGAAAATGGAAAGCATAGCCAACCAATACCGCAACAAAGGCTGGCAGTATGCCGTCGGTTCATCCGGTACCATCAAGGCGATCCGGGAAGTCCTGATAGGCCTCGGCTACAATGACGGCATCATCACCGGCAAGCGTCTCGGTCAGCTGACAGACAAAATACTCAGCGTCAAAAATGCCGACGAATTAGATTTACCGGGACTGAGCGATGATCGCAAACCGGTTTTTGCCGCCGGTGTTGCCATCCTCGATGCTGTGTTCAGTTCATTGAAAATAGACGAGATGCGTTTTTCCGATGGTGCGCTTCGTGAAGGGCTGTTGTATGAGATGGAAGACCGGTTCCTCCATAGCGATATCCGCACCCGTACCGCCGATGCGATGGCAACCCAATATAACGTCGATATGGCTCAGGCCAAGCGGGTCAAGGACACCGCCGAGTATCTCTATAACCAAATCGAGCCACAGCCCGGGCTGACCAAATCTGAATTGTTAACGCTGCTGGGCTGGGGCGCCTTGCTCCATGAGGCCGGGCTGAGCATCAGTTATCCTGGGTTCCATCGCCATTCCGCCTACCTGCTTCGCTTTAGTACCATGCCGGGATTTAACCTCGAACAACAAACGGTGCTGGCTACCCTGGTTCGCTTTCAGCGTAAGTCGCTCAAACTGGAAGAGATGCCTGAACTCAGTATCTACAAACGTAAGCACCTCTATCCGCTGATCCGCACCTTGCGCCTTGCTGTGGCGCTTAACGGCCAGCGCAACGAGGAACCGCTACCGGACATCAAGGTCGAAGCCAACAAGGAAAGCTGGCAGCTTACGCTACCAGAAGAGTGGGAAGCCAATAACAAGTTACTGGCGGCCGATTTACGTCAGGAACAAGAATACTGGAGCAAAGCCGGCTGGCAGTTGGCTATTAGCTCTTAAGCTCGGGCTAGTCTGCCTGAGCGCTGTCGCTCAACCCAAGCTGCGCCAAATCAGCAGACACAATGGCAGCAGAAAGCGGCACATAGCCGTCTTTTTCAACCATATCCTGGCCAAAGCGCGAAAGGATGAACTTAATGAATTCAGTCTCCAGTGGCGGCATGGGTTTATTAGGGTGTTTGTTGACGTAAATATACAAGTAACGCGCCAGCGGATAGCTGCCGTTAAGCGAATTTTCAATTGAGGCTTCAACGTATTCGCCGCCCTCTTCTCTGGCAACAGGAATAGCCCGGATCCCCGTGGTTTTATACCCTATGCCCGAATAGCCAATAGAATTCAGGGAGCTCGATACCGACTGCACAACCGATGCCGAGCCCGGCTGTTCGTTAACATTATTGCGAAAATCTCCCTGGCACAGGGCGTGCTGTTTAAAATAACCATAGGTACCCGATACCGAGTTACGACCAAACAACTGGATATCACGGTGAGCCCAGTTACCAGTCAGACCCAGTTGCCCCCAGCGGGTGATCGGTTCGGTACCACCGCAACGCAGAGTCCGTGAATAGATAGCATCAAGCTGATTAAAGCTTATTCCTTGCAGCGGATTATCTTCATGAACAAAAACAGCCAGCGCATCAATCGCCACCCTGACAGCCGTCGGCTTATAGCCGTACTCATGCTCAAACGCCTCGATTTCCTTGGCTTTCATCATCCGGCTCATCGGCCCGAGCTGGGCGGTCGCCTCGGTCAGTGCCGTCGGGGCCGTTGACGAACCTGCCGCCTGTACCTGTACATTCACATTCGGATACAGCCGCTTGAACTCTTCCGACCAATAGGTCATCAGGTTAGCAAACGTATCCGAGCCAACCGATGACAAAGTGCCGGAAACACCGCGGACCTTATGGTACTCAGCCAATTCGTCATCGGCAGCAGCAACCGCCAGGCTACCGAACAGGGCAAGTAGGTATCCAAGTTTACGGTACAGGCTGGTCATAAGTTCTGATGTTCCCTCTCAAGGTATTAACAACTGTATTGTAACGACAAAAGCGGCCCGAGGGCCGCTATCTTCTATGTTTTTTGTTCACCGGGTTAAGCGGCGTCTGCCACTAGCCTTTGCGGCAGAGTAAATGAGAAGGTACTTCCTTCACCGACAACACTTTCAATTTCCAACTGCGAGTCATGATGGCTCAGGGCATGCTTGACGATTGCCAGCCCCAAGCCGCTACCACCTGTCTCCCGCGAGCGGGCCTTATCAACCCGATAAAAACGCTCTGTCAGACGATGAATATGCTGCGGCTCAATGCCTTCTCCGCTATCTGTCACTTCCAGGCGAGGCCCGGTTGCAGATAAGTACCAACGCACCGACACTTTGGCATTCTTCGGCGTGTGTTTCACGGCATTATAAACGAGGTTGGAAATTGCACTACGCAGCTGATCTTCATCTCCCAAGACCTTCAATGATTTATCGATGTCAAAGCTAAACAGGTGCTCGTCGCCCCCGCTCAGAGAGATGGCCTCTTTTTCTAGAATATCGAGCATTGACGGCACATCGATAGTCTCTTCCAACTCAATGTTTGGCGCCGCCTCGATTTTGGACAAGGTCAGCAGCTGTTCAACCAGCGAGTTCATCCGAAGCAGTTGCTCTGTCATGACACCATGCGCCTTATCCCACATCGGGCCGGCCAACATTTCCGGATCTTTCGACATCTCGAGGTAACCCTGCAGCACCGTCATCGGCGTTCGCAGCTCATGGGAAACATTGGCAAAGAAGTTACGGCGCATTCCTTCAAGCTGTTTGACCTGCGAGACATCCCGCACCACCATCAGATACTCACCTTCGGTGTAATGCATGATCCTCAGCTCCAGCGTGCGGTCATAATTAAGCGGCGAGGTGATTTCCAGCGGGGTATCAAAAGACTGTTTCGCCAGATAGCGAACAAAGTCCGGGCTGCGCAGCAGGTTACTGATAGGCTGTCCGGCATCGTCCGGCCAGCGGAACCCCAACAGGTGCTGGGCCAGCTTGTTACACCAGACAATATTGCCTTCACTACGAAAGACAACAACCGCATCGGGAAGCGACTCCGCCCCGTTGCGGAAGCGGCGGATCAGGGTTGCCAGTTCTTTGCGGCGGCGCCGGTTACGTTGCTGCAGGCGGTAAATACCGTTGAACAAGGGTTCCCAGCTCCCCGAGCCGGAAGGTGGCGTCAGGCTGCGCTCTTTCCACAGCCAGTCGGACATTTTCAGCTGATTATGAAAATGCCAGATCAACTGGATCCAAGTCGCCACCAGCAAAAACCAGGGCATGTATCCAAAAACCAGACCCAATCCTATCCAGGGCAAGTA
>NZ_JAKRFQ010000525.1 GCF_022347985.1 Photobacterium sp. OFAV2-7 | reverse complement strand
AAAAATACTTATTCCACCCCTTTAAGTGAACAAAAACCCCGCACCCAGCTCCGCTTGTCTATGCCGATTTATCCGGCCCGATAACTTAACAAGCTTACCTAAACTTAGCGTTCAACGCTCATTTTACAGCGCCTTATTTGAAAAAATTATTGACGTTTTTTTGTTATTGAACTAAATCAATCTATCTGAGATTACATGACTTTTTCATTACGTACAGTATTGACTTTGTTGAATCCGGCATGGGGATTAGGCTCAAGGCATTTCCCACAGAGTTATTCACAGCTTCTGTGGATAAACAATTTATCCCCAGCCCAATTTTGAATACAGACAGGTTAACTCACCTTACAAAACACCAACTTTTACGAGCTAAATGCTTCAAAGCCCCTCTATCTAGCAAAAACTGACACAACTTGCTCTATTCAGCTCAATTCCAGCCATAAATGTAGCGAACAACGTTGCAGACTCTCAGTACCACCTTTATTAAATCACATTCATTTTTTCACCACCCAATCTAACAACAAAACATAACCAGACAATATGAAGCAAACAAGAACAAAGCAATCGTTACCCCGCAGCGTTACAATAAAAAACCAAAAACATAAGCATTTGATTAAATTAAACTTAAATGCAATATATTAATGACATAGACAACTAACACGAATAAACAATTTGACAGCCATATTTTTACACATAAAATACGCGCCGTTTGCCTGATAAATGGCAGCTCATTATTAATGGTATTGACGTTATATAGAGGTGGATAATGGCGGGCGACAATAATTACAGTTTAGGCCCAGTGCCACAGTCGGCACGTAAAGGGATTCCTTCCCTGACAATGGTCATGTTGGGATTAACTTTCTTCTCAGCAAGTATGTGGACAGGCGGAACACTCGGAACAGGCCTCTCCTATAACGATTTTTTTCTCGCAGTTCTTATTGGTAACCTCATCCTCGGTATCTACACTTCTTTTCTCGGCTACATTGGCGCCTCTTCCGGCCTCTCCACACACCTCCTCGCTCGTTTTTCCTTCGGCTTAAAAGGTTCCTGGCTTCCATCTCTTCTTCTCGGCGGCACCCAAGTAGGCTGGTTCGGTGTTGGCGTCGCGATGTTTGCCATCCCTGTGCAAAAAGCGACAGGCATTGATACAAACGTACTTATTGTCGTATCAGGGCTGTTAATGACGGCAACTGTTTACTTTGGTATTTCTGCACTGATGATCCTTTCAGCCATTGCTGTACCCGCTATCGCTTTGCTTGGCGGATACTCCGTATTGGTTGCTATCGGCAGTGCTGGCGGGCTAGACGAGATGAAGACTATATCACCCGAAATGCCACTTGAGTTCTCAGCAGCACTGGCGCTGGTAGTCGGCTCTTTTATATCAGCTGGCACCCTGACTGCAGACTTTGTCCGATTCGGCAAATCCCCTATAGGCGCCGTACTGGTTACGATGATCGCCTTCTTTATCGGTAACTCTCTGATGTTCATTTTTGGCGCAGCCGGTGGGGCTGCAACAGGACAATCCGATATTTCTGAAGTCATGATTGCCCAAGGGCTACTTATCCCCGCAATCATTGTTCTAGGCTTGAATATCTGGACAACCAATGACAATGCGCTTTATGCCTCAGGACTAGGCTTTTCAAATGTTACAGGCCTACCAAGTAAATACCTTTCAATGGCTAATGGTGTCATAGGCACACTGTGTGCACTGTGGCTATATAATAACTTTGTTGGATGGTTAACTTTCCTTTCGGCAGCAATCCCACCAGTTGGCGGAATTATCATTGCAGACTTCCTGAAAAACCGTCATCGTTATAAAGATTTTGCTAACGCTGAATTTCAAACCGTCAACTGGGCGGCTATTACCGGTGTTGCCATTGGCGTAGCGGCGGGCCACCTGTTGCCGGGTATCGTGCCTTTAAATGCGGTACTGGTCGGCGCTATTAGTTATCTTGTACTTGATCCTCTTTTCAATCGTAACAATCGCTCATTGGCCGCTAAAGTATAAGGATTCGTTGAGATGCAAACTTCAGACATACTCATTCAAAATATCTCGCTTCAAGGCAAAGAAGGCCTACATCAAATTCTGATCGAAAATGGTCAGTTCAAAACAATTGCTCCGATGGATAAAGCGCTAAACCACACCAGTAAAGTACTTGATGGTGAAGGAGGTATGGCTATTGCCCCATTTTGCGAGCCGCATGTCCATTTAGATACCACGCAAACAGCAGGTGAACCAAGCTGGAATATTTCCGGAACGTTGTTCGAGGGTATCGAGCGCTGGGCGGAAAGAAAGTCCATGCTATCTCTTGAGGATGTAAAACAACGTGCCAAGCAAACGCTAAAATGGCAAATTGCCAATGGTGTCCAGCATGTACGCACCCATGTCGACGTTTCTGACCCAACACTGATAGCGCTAAAAGCGATGCTCGAAGTCAAAGAAGAGATGAAGCAATGGGTTGATATACAAATTGTTGCCTTTCCTCAAGAGGGCATACTCTCCTACCCTAACGGCAAAGAGTTACTCGAAGAAGCGGTAAAACTTGGCGCTGATGTGATTGGCGCGATTCCCCATTTTGAATTCACACGCGAGTATGGCGTTGAATCGCTACACTACGTATTTGAGCTCGCCCGCAAGTACGATCGACTTATTGATGTGCACTGCGATGAGATTGATGATGAGCAATCACGTTTTGTTGAAACACTGGCTGCCCTGGCTCATAAATTCGAAATGGGAGACAAGGTAACAGCTAGCCATACAACCGCCATGCACTCATACAACGGCGCCTACGCTTCACGCTTATTTCGTTTGCTAAAAATGTCAGGTATCAACTTCGTTGCCAACCCTCTGGTGAACATTCACCTACAAGGCCGGTTTGATGATTACCCTAAACGACGTGGTATTACCCGGGTCAAAGAAATGCTGACGGCTGATATCAATGTCTGCTTTGGTCACGATGATGTCTTTGACCCGTGGTATCCGCTTGGCACAGCAAACATGATGCAAGTACTCCATATGGGGTTACATGTATGCCAGGTAATGGGTTACGACCAAATCAACAATTCACTGGCTTTAATTAGCACTAACTCGGCGCGTACACTTAATATCCAACACCGCTATGGTATTGAAGAAGGCAAGCTAGGTAACCTGCTGATCTTACCTGCTGAAAATGGTTTTGATGCTGTTCGTCGCCAGGTCCCGGTGCGGTATTCAGTCCGTCAAGGCAAGATCATTGCACAAACTCAACCTGCAACGACACAAATCAGCCTAGGAGAAAACAACGAAGAAGTGACTTTCCGTCGATAACTACTATTGCGAATCAAGCCACCGTTCCATTTTGGTGGCTTTATAATCACTTACCCTTCTCTATTCCCTATCCTGCAACGAGCCCAGCAAGCAAAAATCATCAATAATATCGCGCTCCAGGTGCTTGTTCCGCCGCTAGCAGACTTCAAATTGCAGTTAGTGTGTGAAATGCCCGTAGAGTTAAGGTTACAGTCACTATTTACAAGCTCATCTTCTTTTCCGTCACTAGAGCCTGTACCACTACCGGATTCTGCATCACCACCCGAACCACCTGTATCTCCCTCTGGTGAAGTCGAAGAGGATTCTTCGTCAGTAAT
>NZ_JAKRFQ010000524.1 GCF_022347985.1 Photobacterium sp. OFAV2-7 | reverse complement strand
TGAACTTGGATTTGTCGCTGAGTTTTAAATACCAGTGGAGTACCAGCGACAAGTATGGTTTCGTCAGAACATCAACGTTGAAAAACCATTCAAGCCAGCCTGTGAAACTGGAGCTTGTTGATGGTATTCAAAATATCTTGCCGTCTGGTGCGCCATTATCGGCTTTGCAGGATCGCAGTGCGTTAGTTGATGCCTATAAATGGAATGAGCGTGTTCAGGATACGACTTTGGTGACATATAGCATGTATGCCAAGCTTAGTGATCGGGCTGAGCCTGCCGAGTCTTTAAGGGCGACAACGGTATTCAGTATTGCTGATGATTGCGAGGCGATTTTGTTATCAAGTGAGCAGCTTGGTGATTTTCGTCGTGGTAAGCAGGTAGAAAGCGAAGCGCTGAAGCGTGGCCTTCGCGGAGCGTATTTCATCGCGAAGAGCTGTGAACTGAGTTCGGAAGAAGAGAGTCGCTGGCAGATCATTGCTGATATTGAGCAGAGCCATTCCGATGTATTCGAGATGAAACAGCGCCTGATGACAGCACAGGCAGTAGAAGCCGACATCAGTCGTTCGGTGAAAGAAAACCATAAAGAGCTGCTTATGCTGATGGCAGGTAGTGACGCTTGGCAGAAAACTGCGGAAGAAGAAACGACGGTTCATCACTATGCCAATGTGTTGTTTAATAATATGCGTGGAGGCGTGGTTGTTGATCAGTACTGGATTGATAAACAAGATTTTATTAAGGCCCTGACCAGCTCCAACGCATTAGTAGCATCCCGTAATTCCAGTTTATTGGCATCATTGCCAAATCGAATCAGTTATGAAGACTTGTTGGCTTTAGCTGCTGAACAAAATGACAAACAACTGGTACGTCTCAGCTATGAATACTTGCCTTTGACATTCGGGCGTCGCCATGGCGATCCGAGTCGTCCTTGGAATCATTTTGAAATTAAGGTTAAAGACTCTGACGGTGAGCGATTACTGTCTTACCAGGGCAACTGGCGTGACATTTTCCAGAATTGGGAAGCGCTTGCTCTCAGCTATCCGAGCTTTATCAAGTCCTTTATCGCCAAGTTTGTCAATGCATCGACCGTTGACGGATACAATCCATATCGTATTACTAAGGAAGGAGTGGATTGGGAAATCCTTGACCCGGAAGATCCGTGGAGCAACATTGGTTACTGGGGCGACCACCAGATCATTTATCTATTGAAGTTCCTTGAGCTATCAAAGAAGTACCAGCCTAACGAGCTGCATACACTCTTGACGAGCGATATCTTCAGTTACTCAAATGTGCCATATGAAATCAAGGCATCTGAGGAGCTGTTTGATGATCCTAAGAATACTGTGCTGTTCAACCAAGCCAAGCAAGATCTTATTGGTGACAAGGTTGCAGAGTTAGGGAGTGATGGTCGGTTGTTGCTAGATGAGCATGGTGATGTTTATTTGGTTAATCTGGTTGAGAAACTGCTGGTACCTCTGCTTGCTAAGTTAGGCAACCTTGTTGTTGATGGCGGTATTTGGCTGAACACTCAGCGTCCCGAGTGGAATGATGCCAACAATGCTATTGTCGGTAATGGACTGTCGATGGTGACGCTTTACTACATGCGCCGCTATGTAGCCTTCTTACAAGCATTGCTAAAAGACGATTCATTGTGGATTGATCTCTCTTCAGAATTGGTTGATTGGACCATTGCAACTACCCAGACCTTAACTGAGGCAAAGAGCGAGCTTAGGCAGAAAAGCGTTACCAGACAGACACGGAAATCACTGTTGAGCAAACTGGCCAGTGCTGCCAGTACCTACCGTACAACTGTCTATGACAATAGTGGCTTTTCCGGGAAGACTAAAATTGACAGTCAGGTTATTAACCAGCTGTTAGATGTCAGCTTAGCCGTGATTGATCAAGGTATTGAAGCAAACCGTCGTCAGGATGGCCTGTACAATGCTTATAATATCATCAGCTACACAGCAGAGAATGCCAGTGTTAACGAGCTGTACCCGATGCTAGAAGGGCAAGTCGCTGTATTGAGTTCCGGGGTATTGACACCTGAACAAGCCGTTAAGTTGCTGGATAACCTCTATGCCAGCGATATGTTCCGTGAAGATCAGCAAAGCTTTATGCTCTATCCGGATCGGGAATTAACCAGTTTTATCAATAAGAATAAGATCGATGCATCGAGGGTATACAGTAATGCTCTGCTTCGACAGATGTCACATAACAGTGATCATCGTTTGATAGAACCTGATGCCGATGGTCACTATCACTTCAATGCCAGTTTCGAGAATGCCGGCTATTTATTGGCGGCTTTGAATAGTGTTGAATCTGATTATAAGGATATTGATCAAGAAACTATTGCAGATATATTGGACTGTTATGAAGAAGTCTTTAACCATCAGGCATTCACTGGGCGCTCTGGCACAATGTTTGGCTATGAAGGTTTGGGATGTATCTACTGGCATATGGTATCCAAGCTATTGCTAGCTGTTCAGGAAAACTATTTTGCTGCGTGGGAGAGAGATCCGCACTCTAAGGCGACCCAAAAACTGTCCGAGTACTATTACAAAGTTCGCTTGGGGATCGGCTTTAATAAAACACCAGAAAACTATGGCGCGTTTCCGACAGATCCATATTCGCATACGCCGAAACATGCTGGTGCGCAGCAGCCAGGGATGACAGGTCAAGTGAAAGAAGAGATCCTGACTCGTTTTGGAGAGTTGGGGCTGTGTGTTGAAGAAGGAATCATTCATTTTAAACCTTCCCTGCTAAGAAAATCGGAGTTCTTGTCCTCGGGAGAGCGGTTTGATTTCATTACTCTCGCCGGTGAGAACCAGACAGTCGTTCTACCTGAAGATACGTTGGCTTATACCTATTGTCAGGTACCTGTAATCTATCGTTTGTTGGAAGAGGGTGAAGGGGCAATTAAGGTTGTTCTGAATAATAACGATAGCGTTTTTGTACCAGGATTGTCTCTTGGTGACGAGTTTAGCCATCATATATTTGCCCGATCAGGTACGGTTAAAGAAATTACTGTATCTATTCCATCTTCAATGCTGCTGGGGTGATTTTGACTAGCCATTTATTAGAAGTGTCTGAATATAATGAGGAGGGCTACTCTCCAATGATTGATTTTCAATCATGGAGAGTCGCAATGCTCAATTATATAGATGAATTAGAAGTAGAGAAGATTGATAACTTTCAGTGTCATAACGAAACTGATGAAGTCTTTGTTTTGCTTTCTGGAAGGTGCATTTTATTCTGTGCAGAGCTCGATAAGGAGAATAATATTATTGATATTGCTTCATGGGATATGGAACCGAATAAAGCCTACAATATCAAGCGAGGGGTATACCATACTCATACCCTGAGTGTAGATGGCAAGGTTCTTATAGTCGAAAATAGCGATACAAACGATAGTAACTCTCCCAAAATTATGATTGACGATGGGATCCGGAAGAAGTTGGGCCAGTTAACATCAGCATTATGGGAGTAACTAGCATCAGTTACTAAAAAAGGCAGGTTAACTGCCTTTTTTAGTCTTGTTTATCTATATGTATGTGAGTAATGCGTTTCTTTCAATATAAGTATTGAGGGAGTGTAGGGAAAGGTGTTTCTCATTTAGACAGTGAGAAG
>NZ_JAKRFQ010000523.1 GCF_022347985.1 Photobacterium sp. OFAV2-7 | reverse complement strand
GACACGCTGATGCCGATCCATATTGAATGAAGATAGGGGGTTCATAGTCGTTATCTCCATGCTCGCTCATTGTTAGTGTATACCCAAACGTATACCTAAACCCTAGCAAGATGCAGAATCTCCCCCGGCAGGGCAACGATGAAGCACCTTTGTAAGAAGTGTGACTGCATTGTGATATTTGTTTACAAAATACGTAATTTCTCGTTGACCTTGCCAGATTGGCTGATTACTCTAGCGAACACTTGTACGCTGAATAGTTATTTAAGGTTTTAGGATGTCGACCAACAGACCACCAATCATTTGGCTAAATGTGGTTGTTTTTTCAGTAACATTTGCAATTGCCGCATTAGGTGCCCCTCTTTATGCCTTCTATGTAGGCTTTGACTGGATGCAAATCGTGATGCTGCTGGTGGCATTTAGCTACTGCGGTTTGTCAATAACAGCTGGCTATCATCGCTTGTGGTCACACAAGGCCTATGAAGCCAATGCCGTGATGCGTTTTACTTTCGCTATCGGCGGAGCGTTTGCCCTGCAAAACAGCATTTTGCATTGGTCGTCAGATCACCGGGTTCATCATCGCCATGTCGATAACAATGACAAAGATCCGTATTCTGCAAAAATGGGTTTTTTCTATAGCCATATCGGTTGGATGCTAAGGGAGTATCAGGCCTCTCGCTATAGTGATTACTCGAACTGCCGTGATCTTCAGAAAGACAAGATTGTGATGTGGCAGCACAAGTATTATGTGCCATTGGCTGTAGCCACCAACTTTGGTATTCCTTTGTTGTTCGGGCTTATCCATGGTGATGTCTGGGGGGCCTTGTTACTGGTGGGAGTTGTACGTTTGGTGCTGAGCCACCACACGACTTTTTTCATCAACTCGCTGGCCCATATCTGGGGTAGTCAGCCTTATACTGACAAGAACACGGCACGTGATAATGGTTTTCTTGCTTTTCTGACGTTTGGCGAGGGTTATCACAACTACCACCACATCTTCGAGAACGATTACCGTAACGGTATTCGCTGGTGGCAGTTTGATCCTACCAAGTGGCTGATTAAGTCTTGCTCCTGGTTAGGTTTTGCCAAGAACCTGCGTACTTGTCCTGAGGATAAAATTGAGAAGGCCAGAGCGACAATGCTACTTAAGCGGTTACAGGCCAAACTGGCAACCGCTCCTAATAGTTCTGTGTGCCTTGAGCGACTGGAGGAGGAATACGACGCGCTGATGCTGAAAATATCGGATTATTATGCAGTGCAGAAGCGAATGATTGAGCTGAAGAAGAAGCGACTGGTCAAGCATTATGAAAGCTTTGAGTTTGTTCAGCAGTATGCCGAAATGAAGCGCCTGTTGGATGAACAGCGAAAGTCCTGGAAAATGGTGACTGCCCAGTATGCCTAGTGCGTAAAAGGGTGGTGTTGGAAAATCAAAAAAGGGCGGAGTCATAACGACTTCGCCCTTTTTTTGACGCAATGATGACGAAGCATTCAGGTAAGGCATGTAGAATCTGGGGCTATGAATTGGGAGCTTCTGTTACAGAAAAAGTTGTATTGTCTTAATCATGAGAATAAGGCAGTAGAAATACGATGACATTCCCATGTTTGCCATACTAAATAGTACTTCGGATGGAGGTGTTTTTGTGTTTCGCTCATTTCTTTTATCACTAGCCTGCCTGACATCATTGTCGGTTAATGCCATTGAATATCAGCGCCCGGATGGCGAGAGCAAATTGGTAGGTACTATGGAGTACTACCAGGTCAATGAAGGCGATAGTCTGGCGGATATTGCCAATCGATATGATGTCGGCTTCCTTGCAATGATGGAAGCAAACAAAGGCGTCGACCCCTTTCTGCCGGATCCCGGCACACTACTGGCAATCCCGACTCAGCTGATACTGCCTGATGTAAAACGCGAAGGGATTGTGATCAACCTTGCCGAGCTGCGCCTGTACTATTTCCCGGCAGATGACGATGAACGAATGTACGTGTTTCCGATCGGTATTGGCCGTGTAGGACGAGAGACGCCTAAGATGTCCACCACGATTAGCCAGAAAATTGAAAACCCGACCTGGACACCGACGGCCAATATTCGTAAAGAATACCGCGAGAAGCATGATATCGAATTACCGGCTGTCGTGCCTGCCGGCCCGGAAAACCCGTTGGGTGAATATGCAATGCGCCTTTCCTATGGCAAGGGGCAGTATCTTATTCATGGCACCAATAAAGATTTCGGCATCGGGATGCGGGTGAGCTCTGGGTGTATTCGAATGAATCCGTGGGATATCGAATGGCTGTTTAACCAAGTGCCAAAGGGAACTGCCGTTCAGGTTATCAATCAACCCTTGAAGAAAACCGTTGAGCCTGATGGTTCCTTGTATGTTGAAGTTCATCAGCCGCTGTCACGCTCCGAGGAGCAGGTCGGTACCCATAAGCAAGTGAAAGCCTCAAAGTCACTGCTCAATAAGGTTGAAGGGGATCAAGACGCCGAGGAACGTTTGAGTTCTGCACTGGTTTTACAAACGGGTATCCCTAAAGAACTTAAGCGAGATATCTAATCTTAACCCATTTTAACTGTGTTGATTCAAGCGGGAGCCTTTGGGCTCCCGCTTTGTATTTATCCTTAATGTATCAATCGATGGAGATACTAGGGTGATAGCTGGTGGATGATATCGATAAGAGGTGCGGGATAGACCCCGAGCCCTAGAGTGATTGTAGCGGTTGTAGCCAGCACTATAACTAGAGGAACTGAATAGGCTGGGGAAAATTTATGCTGAGCCGGTTTCATGAACATCACCAGCACGATTCGAATGTAATAGTAGGCTGATACTACGCTGAATATTACGGCCAGTATGGCAAGTACCGTGTGCTGATGGCCGATCAGCGCCATGATGATGTTGAACTTGGCAATAAATCCGGCGGTTGGCGGGATCCCTGCCAGTGAAAACAGAAACAGCGCCATGATAGTTGCCAGCCAGGGACGGTGATGAACAAGCCCACAGTAGTCATCAATGTCCTCATTGTCTTGGTTACCGGAATACAACGCAATGATGACGGCGAACGCACCAAGATTCATAAAGGCATAAGCAGACAAATAAAACGCAATGGCATAGAAGCCGTCGGCTGCAGATGTGAGAAAAGCAAGCAAGATAAAACCAACGTGGCTGATACTGGAGTAGGCCAACAGCCTCTTAATTTTGCTCTGCACTAAGGCCACAAGGCTCCCCGTCACCATAGTGGCAATGGCGATAGCCGTCAGCAGTTGTCCCCAGATAATCTGCTGCTCGGCAAAGCTCACCATAAATACCCTCATTATTACTACAATCCCGGCGATTTTGGGGCCGACAGATAAAAACGCTGTGATGGGTGTTGGTGCCCCTTGGTAGACATCGGGTTGCCACATATGGAAGGGGACGGCAGCCACTTTGAAACCGAAGCCGGCTAGTAAGAAGACCGTTGCCAGAATCAAGCCGGTATTATCGAGTTTGGCACCAGCCGTTGAACCTGTGCCGGATAATGCAGTGGCAATATGTTGCAACTGAGTAGTGCCCGTCAGGCCATAAAACAGGGAAATACCATAGAGCAGAATGGCAGAGGAGAGCGCGCCGAGAATAACATATTTGAGTGCTGCCTC